>JBLIES010000014.1:0-34109 GCA_047633135.1 Roseivirga sp. | reverse complement strand
AAGAAGCGGCCATGTAGCAGATTTCACGTTTGAGATTAGTTGTACGCTGGGTAACTTAATGAAATAGATTCAACATGCGTTCAAGTTCAGACAATTAGCGGGTGAAACCCTGATAAGTGAATCCTTCTGCTTCGCCTTTATCCCAAGAAATGAATTTACAGAAAGCAATGTATTATTCTCCGCAAGCAATAAGATGAGGTTTTTACCTACTACATACTTGGGGGCTCCCACTGCGCTTCTAAACGGCTGGAACTCTACGTCATCTGCATCAGCAATGTCACCATTAACCCAGAGTGTAACCGCTGGGCTCTCCTTTTTGTTGGAAGTAAATAAAGTTTTAGCATTGTAGGGCTGCCCCTTGGTTACCTCGGGTAATCCAAACATTATCCGTAGTGCTACTCTGATTAATTCTATGGCTGAGTGAGCTCCGGCATATTTTTAAAATGAAACGAATGCACCTTCCCATTTGGTCAGTTCATTGGCCATTGGTTCATCATCGCTGCCGCATGAATAAATGAACAGGATGCCGGAAAACAATAGCATGCCTTTGAATTTTAAAAGTGGTGACTGCCTGGTAAAATTAAATAGGGTTGGTAAACTATGACAAATCTTGAACACTAGGGTCTTTGTTCAGCGTTTTGTCATAGATACACCTTCAATTATCTGGGTAATTAAGGCCAAATGTTACTTCGTTAATGAACGCAAACTATTGCTGGATACTGTGGTATTTAAGGCCCAGAAACCTCCGAATCACCTGTCCCTCGATTTATAAATCCACGCTGTTGTTTTTAAATAGTGCCTGATTGACGAGCAACAGTTAAAATTAACCTAACCATTTCTCGTCTCGCCTGATAGGCTAAAGTAGGCCATGCCTGATTACTTCCAACCAATTTGGTCAAACAGTAATACGGCTTCTTTATTCAACTCCCCTAGTTTGGAAAGAGGCAATTTATCTTCTTTAAACGCTCCCCAAGACTTTAACAAATCAGACATCTCTACATTTGGATTAACAGGGTATTCAAAATTAGTAGATGAAAACACCTTTTGTGCCTCTTTACCCGATAGGAATTCTATAAATTTCACAGCATTGATTTTATTAGGGGCATATTTGGCCACTCCTGCGCCACTCACATTGATGTGAGTACCTCTATCTTCTTGATTTGGAAAGAAGACCCCTATTTTTTCACCTACTGATACTTCTGTTGGGTCATTTGAACTTAATAAGTTACCCAAGTAATAAGTATTGACGATAGCAATATCACCTTCTCCAGCTACTACGGCCTTCATTTGATCACGGTCATTTCCTTTTGGTGAACGGGCCATGTTTTTAACCATACCTGCAGCCCATGCCTTAGCCTCTTCTTCTCCGGCATTAGCAATTACTGAAGCCATCAGTGACTGATTATAGATGTTCCCAGAAGAACGTATGAGCACTTTCCCTTGCCATTTGCTTTCCGTCAGCCCTTCATATGTCGAAAGATCTTCTGGCTTCACCCTGTCCTTTGCGTAAACAATTACCCTCGCTCTTTTAGTAAGACCAAACCATTGATTATCAGTGTCTCTTAAATGCGCAGGAACATTGGTGTTTAAAATATTTGATGATACAGACTGCAAAAGTCCTTTTTCTTTGGCGCGTTGTAAACGACCTGCGTCAACCGTAATGAGTACATCAGCCGGAGATTGGGCTCCTTCATTTTCCATTTTCAAGATCAACTCGTCAGCACTCGCGTTTACAACATTTACCTTAATGCCTGTTTCCTTCTCAAATTTGGCAAAGAGTTCCTGATCAGGAGCATAATGACGATGGGTGTATACATTTACCTCCTGTACTTCTGTTTCTTTTTTCGAGCCAGAGGTACAAGCGGTGAATATGGAAAAAGCTATTGCAGTTATTAAAAGGAGTTTGATTTTCATGTTTTTTGATTTGTTGCAAATAATTGGTTTGGTAATATTTTCTTAGCCTCTAAGCGCTATGCGTTTGTTAAAGTCAGTAATCGACTCTCTAGGGTAGTATGCCTTTGCGCCATCAATTGTTTTCACTCACTTGACAGTTGGTTACTATTAATTCTATTTAAATACTTCCCATTTGCGGGTTTAACCAAGTTGATGATGTCTTCTGTGTTTTCAGAATTTTGATTGGACACTAGGCTTGTGACCTGATAAGTCTTCTTGTCAAAAGCAGACATGACTTTTTGATTAGCACTTTGAATGGTCATGTTATTCATCTTCTTAAATTTCTATGATAAACTGTACAAAACTAAGGCCTTAGGAAACTGATTGCAATCACTAGCACTAGTGAAAAACTATCACTATCGATAATGAGTTTAGCAGATTTTTCATAAGAAAACAATTCAAGAAATAATGATTTTTCGAAGATACTCATAACGTACGATACAAACTCTGCACCCACAGGACAAATCATTCATGGTATTAATAATTAGCTCACGTATTTATTTCAAGCAAGTTATTATTATCTAAAAATGTCGGTATCAACACGGTAAATTCTACTGGGGCTAGTGCCTTACACCAATTAGCTTCTTCAAGTACTCATGATGAGTACGTATTTAACAGCGTTCGGTATAATGATAGAGTATGCGGCCTTTTTCTCAAAAAATACCTTGAAAAGGTTTAAATCCTGTTTCCAGAAGCATAATAATAAATGTAGTAAGTAAAAGAACGCAGTGCCAATCGTTTACTGGAAGTAAATAAAATGATTGATACAATCATTCCGTCATCTGCACATTTGAAGTTTAAACTCGCCTTCACTCCCCAATTTAATTTACCAAAACTTTACGTGGCATATAAAATTTCCTTAATTTCCTTTTCAAAATAAAAAACTCAACTATGCGTAAACAACTACTCACACTCTGGGTACTTTTTTTCTTCGCCAGCTTTGCTATAGCCCAAGAAAAAAAGCCCATCACTTGGAAAGACATCCCTACTTGGAAATACATGCAGGGACGCAGTTTTAAAGTATCGCCAGATGGCCAATGGATCGCCTACGGTATGGTAGCTTTGGAAGCAGATGGAGAAGTGATTCTCCGGAGGATATCCGATCCAGATTCCCTAAAAAAATCCTTTCCAATCGGATCGACCAATTTCCCCTCGATAGAATTCAGCGATGACAGCAAATGGATCGCTTTCAAAGAGTACCCGAAATTTGCGGAGAAAAAAGCAAGCAAAGGCTCCAAGGGAAAACCACTTAGAGATAACCTCATCTTAATTGAACTAGGGCAGGACGAAAAGAAAACTTTCGAAAATGTAATCAGCTATTCATTCAATAGTAAGGCCGCTTCACACCTGGCCATCAACCTTGCAAAAGACGGCAATGGAGACGCCAAAGGTTCCGACCTGTTGATTCATCACTTGAATACCAGCAAATCCCAAAACATGGGAAATGTCTCCGAATTCGGATTCAATAAGTCGGGTAGTCATCTTGCCTATGTGGTTGACGCAGCAAATAAATCTGGCAATGGCCTCTACCTTTTGAACTTAGCCAACAACAGCACAGAGATTTTAGATTCGGATGACGCTTCTTATAAGTTCTTAAACTGGACCGAAAAAGGCGATGCTTTTGCTGCATTGAAAATGGTCGAAGACAAAAAATATACGCAAGATCATGGTAAAGTAATTGGCGTAAAAAACCTAAACAACCCACAGATCACCGTATACGATGCCTTAAAAGACAGCACTGGATTTGACCAGGAATATACGATCAGTGGCAACCAAAGACCGATGTGGTCAGAAGACTTGACCCGGCTTTTCTACGGGATTCACCCACAAGCACTAGTGAAAAAAGAGGAGGTCAAGAAAGCAGTCAACGAAGACTCCGTGAAATTAGCAGAGGCAAATGCGATGAAACTAATCATGGCTGACACCACGCTAAAATCGATTTCAGATTTGCAAAAAGCAATCGCCAAACTAGACGGTGAAAAAGCAAAAGGGAAGAAAGAAAATGATGCTGACAAGCCAGACATGACCATTTGGCATTGGAATGACAGCAGACTTCAGTCACGTCAGCAGGTAACTGAGAATCAAGACAAAAACTACAGCTTCTGGTCGATGTATGATGTCGCTTCGGCCAAGCACATCGCTTTGCAAGACAGTAGCTTGAAGGATTTAAGCATTCTTCCTAAACATCGCTATGCCTTAGGCAGTGATGCCCAAGCCTATGAATTAGACATCAACCTGAATGGTCAGCAATACAGTGATTTTTATATTGTGGATTTACAAACCGGTGATAAAACAGCACTTTTCAGCAAGTTTTACCTGCCTTCTTACTCCTCCTATCCACGACCATCCACGGATGGTACCAAATTAATTTATGGAGAAGACGGTCATTATTTTGTGTATGATATCGCTAGTGGATCGACACAAAATATCACAGAAAACCTTCCTGTTTCTTTTGTCGATGTTGAGGACGATCACAATGTTGAGAAACCCATGGTTGGTGCCTTGGGTTGGAGTTCAGATAGCAAATATGTCTTGCTACGCGATGACTGGGATATCTGGCAAGTGCCTTTAAAAGGCAAAGCTTCGGCAGTCAATCTAACCCAAAATGGAAAAGCTGAAGGTATTCGCTACCAGTATCAATTTGGATTGGATCCAGAGGAAAAAGGAATTGATCTTACTAAGCCAGTCTACATCAGAACTTATGGCGAGTGGGATAAGAAAAGTGGGGTAGCCTTACTTTCTCCTGCGAAAAAAGGCGGCTTAACTCCTGGAGTAAAATCTCTCATCTGGGAAGATGCAAACATCGGAAATCTTGAAAAAGCTGAAAATGCAGAGGTATTTTTATTCAGTAAGGAGACCTTCAATATTCCTCCGCAAATGTTTGTGACCGATGCCTCACTTGCTGCACCAAAGCAAATCACTGCCAATGCACCAGGTGCTGATAAATACCTTTGGTCTGCGGGGACGCAGTTGGTGGATTATGTGACCGACAAAGGAGATTCACTACAGGGAGCATTATTCCTGCCAGCTGATTATGTCAAAGGGGAAAAGTATCCGACCCTAATTTATTACTACGAAAAGCTTTCGCAGACACGCCATAACTGGACCAATCCAGGCTTCAGCGGTACGGGCTGGAATCCAAATGTGTACACTAGTAATGGTTATGCCGTCTTTATTCCAGACATCGTGTACAAGCTAGATGACCCGGGAATGTCAGCCGTTTGGGCAGTGCTTCCAGCCGTAAAAGCGGCCATCGCCACTGGCGTTATCGATGCGGATAATATTGGTATTCATGGTCACTCTTGGGGTGGCTACCAGACTTCTTTCCTTATCACACAGACCAACATGTTCAAGGCTGCCGCTGCGGGAGCTCCTTTAACAAATATGATCTCGATGTATGATTTGATCTATTGGAATTCTGGAGGAGGAAACATGTCCATCTTCGAAGCTTCGCAAGGAAGGTTCCGAGGTGCCCCATGGGAGAACTGGGACTCTTACGAGCGAAATAGCCCAGTCTATCATGTCAAAAATGTAAATACGCCTCTCTTGCTGCTTCACAACGACAAAGATGGCGCGGTAGACTTCACCCAAGGTGTCGAGTATTACTCAGCCCTGAGACGACTGAAAAAGCCAGTGGTACTTGTACAATACAAAGGCGAGAATCATGGACTGAGCAAACTGGAAAACCGAAAAGATTATAGTGTGCGGATGATGGAGTTTTTCAATCACCACTTAAAAGGCGAAACTGCCCCAGATTGGTTAGAAAAAGGAGTCGACAAACTTGATCTAGAGGAGCATTTAGAGAAAAGAGGCTTTTAGAATTAAGAAGCCTGCCTTAGGCAAGGCTAAAAAATATGAAACAGAAAGTCCCCCGGTGTACATCGGGGGACTTTTTTTGCCTTAAGTCAGCCCTGCCTTTTGGCAGTTATTGGGTGAGCAGAAATACTGGTAAGAATCGTTGCCAATATTTGGTTGAACTTTTTACGATTAATCTTACCAAATTTGGGATTGAAAAAACCGGTAAAGACGATGATCGGTTCAAAAAAAGATAATAAAGAAGAACAATGAATCAACTTACTTTTAGCAACGGAGATAAATTAGACGCCATAGGTTTAGGCACGTGGAAATCAGGCCCTGGCGAAGTATACAAAGCCGTGCGCGAGGCGATCAAGGCAGGTTATACTCATATCGACTGTGCTTGGATTTATCAAAACGAAACCGAAATCGGAAAGGCCTTTCAAGATGCATTCATTGATGGCGATGTCACGCGAGAAGAGTTATTCGTCACCTCTAAGCTTTGGAACTCATTCCATGCCCCTGAAGACGTGGAAATTGCTTTACAGCAATCGCTTACCGCTTTACAGCTCGATTATTTAGACCTCTATATCATTCATTGGCCAATTGCTCATAAAAAGGACGTTGTTTTTTCTGAGTCAGCTGATGGATTCTTGCCGATCGAAGACATGCCGATTGCTGCTACTTGGGCAGCCATGGAAGCTTGTGTCGACAAAGGCTTAGTAAAGCACATTGGGGTTTCTAATTTCAATATTCTGAAAATCAAAAAGTTGATGACCACAGCGAAGATTATTCCTGAAATGAACCAGGTAGAATCGCATCCGCTCTTGGCGCAAAACGATCTGTTGACATTCTGCAACGCAAACGGCATTCTTTACACTGCCTACTCTCCTCTAGGCTCTAGAGACAGAGCCGAAGGTATGAAAGGCCAAGACGAACCAGATATGTTTGAGAATGCTGTAATCAAAGCCATTGCTGAAAAGCATAGTGTACATCCTGCCCAAATCCTTATCAAATGGGCCGAAGGAAGAGGTACTTCAGTAATTCCTAAATCGGTAAACCCTGAAAGATTGAAGAAGAACTTAGCGTCCTCAAAAATCAAACTGAGTGCAGATGAAATGAAAGAACTCAATGGTTTAGACCAAGGCTACCGATTCTTAGATGGTAAATTCTGGGAGCGCGAAGGTGGTTTTTATACTGCAGAAGCAATTTGGAATGATTAGTCTTCTCTAGCACCAATTTAAATTTTTTCTAAAACCAGCTTTGGAAACAAGGCTGGTTTTCTGTTTTATTCTAAATGATGTGCTCAAAGTGTATAACAAATAGGTACTCACCGCAGGTAAGCACCAGTTACGGCAGCTAGTGTTCATTACCAGCGAATAACCTTGGTCAGATTCATCAATACTCCAAAAACAATAGGTGATAAAAGGAAGTAGATCAAAGTGAAAACCTTTTCATTCTTTGAAACAACATTCTTCTTTTTAATTAACAGAAGGTTCATTGTTATAAAAATCACTTCGGTAACCACTAGATAGATATTATCAATTTGGTAATTCCACCTAACTATTCCCATCATGGTTAATAAGAACAGTATTGAAAGTTTGACAGAGAGTCAAAAAAATCGAAGCTCTCACGCTTGCAGTTACATTATCTGGGTCCCCATAAGTTTTAATCCAATAATAAACTACCGAGAATAATGTTTTCATAATTAATACTCCCCACTGGTTGTAGCACCTCCCTGCAACCACATGCATTGTCTAATATAAAAAGCTTATTCCAATTATGGCTGTTGTTCTTTGTAGTTTTTAATGCCGAGTGTAATAGCCGTTAAGGCTTATTTGAAGAACTTCTCCTTTTCAAAAAAGGGGTTAGGGGGATTTTGTCTTGTCCTTATTTCTTGAGAATATATTCTCATTTTTTACTTCTGCAATCCCCCAGCCCCCTTGACCAAGGAGGAGGCATAACAGATGCTGTTTCACTTCAATTTCAAGGTTATCTGATTCGAAACGAATTGCTAAAAAAGATAAGCACAAAAAAACCCCGACAACTCGGGGTTCAGTAATCAAAAGCCTATAAATCGATATTATATTTTCTTGACGTTCACAGCATTTACGCCTTTACGGCCTTCTGCTTTCTCGAATTCAACTTTATCATCTTTGTCAATGGCATCGATTGTACCAGAAACATGGATAAAAATTTCTTCACCGGTTGCGTCATCAACAACGAAGCCGAAGCCTTTATCATTGTTGAAGAATTTTACTACTCCTGTATTCATTGTAAATTGTAATAAGTAATTAAAAATTTTCTTTGTAACATGGCAAATGTAGGTAATAGTTATGAAACCCAAACAAACAACAAACAAAAAACTGTTCATTGTCCGCCATGCCAAATCAAGTTGGGACCATCCGCATCTTTCTGATTTTGAGCGCCCTCTGAATGGAAGAGGACAAAAAAACGCCCCTGAAATGGGTAGGCGTCTACTTGATTTGGGCCATCGACCAAACCTGATTATTTCGTCCCCAGCGAACCGAGCAATCACTACAGCAAGAGAGTTTGCTATTATTTTAGGTGTCGAAACTAAAGAAATCAAGCAAAATACCGACTTGTACCATGCACATGCCTCCACCATGAGGCGTATTATCGCTCAAACAGATGATCAACATGATACAATCATGCTTTTTGGCCATAATCCTGGCCTTACTTATTTAATAGAAGATTTCTGTGATTTCGATTTAAATAACCTCCCGACTTGTGGCGTTTGTGGAATTGAGTTCCAAATGAGTAGTTGGGCGGAGATTTTACACAAGGATGGAATCAAGTTTTTCTATGATTTCCCAAAATCGAAAGATCATTAAAATTAAGAGATGATCAATCTCCTGCCTCCACCCCTAAAGGATGCACTGGCGGTAAGGGGTTATGCCATTACTAAATCAATCAGAAATCTTACCCTAGGCCACCCCAATGGTTAATCCTTCTATACTTTAAGCCATGGACATTACGCATCTAAGAACATGAACGATAAAGAGCCAATTGATCAAATTTAAAAATATCAGCCCCAGAGGAACGACCTGTCAATAGCGCATCAAATTACCGCCACACCAGCCCCAGAGAGACGACCTATTAATAGCGCATCAAATTACCGCAAAACCAGCCCCAGAGGGACGACCTATTAATAGCGCATCAAATTAACACCAAGCCAGTCCCAGAGGGACGACCTATTAATAGCGCATCAAATTAGCACCAAGCCAGTCCCAGAGGAACGACCTATTAATAGCGCATCAAATTACCGCAAAACCAGTCCCAGAGGGACGACCTGTTAATAACAAATCAAATTAGCACCATGCCAGTCCCAGAGGGACGACCTGTTAATAGCGCATCAAATTAGCACCATGCCAGTCCCAGAGGAACGACCTATTAATAGCGCATCAAATTACCGCGACACCAGCCCCAGAGGAACGACCTGTTAATAACAAATCAAATTAGCACCATGCCAGTCCCAGAGGGACGACCTGTTAATAGCGCATCAAATTACCGCGACACCAGTCCCAGAGGGACGACCTATTAATAGCGCATCAAATTAACACCAAGCCAGTCCCAGAGGGACGACCTGTTAATAACAAATCAAAGGCGCACATTTTTGAGCTCCAGCGGACCATCCTGTAAGCAACCCAATGGTTAATTCTTATGGCATGAGAAAAATCTCTTCATGCTAAATTTCAATCTTATTAAAATCAGTCAATAGACCCTCAGAGAATGACAATTGCTATAATTACAGAATTGTCCGAAGCAATTGAATATACAATTCAATGCCTGCTTTAATCTCATCCGTATACACAAATTCATCGGCCGTATGCGACCTAGCGGAATCACCGATTCCAATTTTCACAGACGGGTAAGGGATCAGCGCTTGATCCGACATGGTGGGTGAACCATAGGTTTTCCTACCTAAAGCCAACCCTGATTTCACGATAGGATGATCTAAGGGGATAGATGACGGGTTCAGTCGGGTTGAACGCGCCACAACCTCTGAGGCTACATTCGATTTAATTATTGCTAGAATGTCAGGGTTGGCGTAAGCATCCGTACTCCTTACATCTACCACAAAATGGCATTCATCAGGAACGACATTGTGCTGTTTACCTCCGTTAATCACTGTGACCGTCATTTTGACTTCACCCAGTGCGCTCGATACATTTGGGAATTGAAAGGTGCGAAACCAGTCAATGTCTTTTAAAGCTATATAAATCGCATTTTCACCCTCATTTCTTGCAGCATGTCCAGAAATGCCCTTGGCAGCACAATCCAAAACCATGAGGCCCTTTTCTGCTACAGCTAGGTCCATCAAGGTAGGTTCGCCTACAATAGCAAAATCGATAGCTCCGAAATCTGAAATAAGACTCTCAATGCCTCCTTTTCCAGAAATTTCTTCCTCTGCGGTAGCGGCTAAAATTAGATTGTACTTTAAATCTGAGTGTTCATTAAAGTGAATAAACGTAGCGATTAAGCCTACTAAACTCGCTCCTGCATCATTACTTCCGAGTCCATAGAGCTTTCCCTCTTCAACATCTGGGCTTAATGGATTACGGGTATAGCCAGCATTAGGCTTTACCGTATCGTGATGGGAATTGAGTAAAATGGTTGGTTTTTGAACATCGAAATTCAAGTTTTTTACCCAAACGTTATTTCCCAAACGATTCGTTTTGATGTCTCTTTCTTGAAAGAATTTTTCCAGTAAATCAGCAGTATTCATTTCCTCCTTACTCAATGAAGAAATTGAAATCAGTTGCTTGAGTAAGTCGATCGCTATTTGGTATAACTCCATTCTATTTAATTAAAGTACCCGCTTTCCCTTCTGCCAAAGCCACAAGCGCATCGAATGAACCGATTAAGACTCGATTAACACCATGAGCTAAGGCCATAGTGGCACAATCAATTTTCGGAATCATGCCTTCGCTAATCGTTCCATCGCTTTTAAGCCCTTCGACTTGGGTAGTCAGTATTTCCGAAATTACCGTCTTCTTTTCGAAGTCTGAAAGGACACCGGGTTGCTCGAAGCAATAGATCAAACTCACATGGTATTTCTTCGCCAAAACGGAAGCCAAAGTAGCGGCAATCGTATCTGCATTGGTGTTGAGCATATGCCCTTTTTGATCGTGTGTCAAAGGTGCCATCACAGGCAAAAGACCTAATTCAATCAACTGAATTAAGGTGTCTCCATTGACTTTCTCAAACTCTATATCTCCAACGAAGCCAAAATCGATGGTTTCTGCAGGTCTTTTGTTGGCCGGAATGATATTCGCATCAGCCCCAGTAAGACCAATCGCATTGATGCCCTTGGCTTGTAGCTTACTCACAATGCGTTTACTGACCAAACCGCCATACACCATGGTAACTATATCAATCGTTTCTTGGTCCGTGATTCTTCTACCTTCAATCATTTGAGGTTCGATACCTAGCCTTTTCCCGAAGTCAGAAGCGATTTTACCTCCACCATGGACTAAAACTTTTAGGCCTTCCAACTGGGCAAATGAAGTTAAAAAAGCATCCAATGATTTTTCATCCTCGATTACTTTCCCTCCTATTTTAATTACCGTCAACTGCTCCATGGCTAACGAATCAATAAACTATGAATTACGGCCTGAGCAGAACAAACTCTATTTTCTGCTTGTTCTAAATGAATCGCATTCGGGCCATCGAGTACCTCGTCTTCGATCACCAAGCCCCTGCGTACAGGCAAGCAATGCATCACCTTCGCATTATTTGTCCAAGCCAGTTGGCTTTCCCCAAAGGACCAGTTTTTATCTTTAGAAAGAATCTGCCCATAATGCTCGTAAGAGGACCAGTTCTTAACGTATACAAAATCAGCATTGCTTAAAGCCTCTTCTTGATTATGAATTACTTCGACACCTTCGGTAAATTCTGGTGCTAAATCATAGCCAATTGGGTTGGCTATAGAAAAATTAACGTCTGCTGCTTTCATCCATTCGGCAAATGAGTTTGGCACCGCTTGTGGCAAAGCCTTAATATGCGGTGCCCATGTTAACACTACCTTAGGTTTGCGCTTGGCCGTCCAATGCTCCTTAATTGTAACTAAATCTGCCAAACTTTGTAGCGGATGTCTTGTTCCACTTTCTAAACTCAAAACTGGAATCCCAGAATACTTGATGAACGCATTTAATAAATTTTCGGAATAATCATCCTTGCGCGACTTCAGCTCAGGAAAAGTACGAACACCAAGGATATCAAAATAACGCCCCATCACTCCTGCAGCTTCTTTAATATGCTCCGCTTTATTTCCATTCATTGCCACTCCGTCTTCAAATTCCAAAGCCCAACCGTCCTTTCCAATGTCGAGGACAATTACCTCTGCACCAAGATTTCTAGCGGCAATTTGAGCACTCAGTCTTGTCCTCAAACTTGGATTTAAAAAAATAAAACCCACTTTTTTACCCGCTGCCAGCGTAGGTTGAAACGGGTTTTGTTTGAAAGCTTGGACCTTGGCGACCAATTGATCGAGGTCGGTAACATCATGTACGGAAGTAAACTGTTGCATCTGTTTTATGATTTGGGTTGAGAGCTTAATCTACTTTCAGCCCATTTTTTTTAATTCTAATTTTAAAGCGCCTAGAAACTGATCGAGCTCTTCTTTGCTAATATTTAATGGAGGAAGCAGCCTAATGGTATTCTTATTGGCGGCAGAACCTGTGAAAATATGGTGCTCAAAGATCAATGCCTTTCTCAATGCAGCGACATCAAAGCCGAACTCTGCACCCATCATTAATCCCTTTCCTCTTACTTCTTTTACTTCAGGAATGGCTTTCAATTCCTCTTCTAAGTAAGCCCCTAAATGAGCGGCATTGCTCATGAGTTTTTCTTCTTCTAGTACTTCTAACACTGCCAATGATGCTGCACACGCCAAGTGGTTTCCACCGAAAGTTGTCCCAAGCATTCCGTGCCATGGTTCAATCGAAGGCTCAATCAGTACACAACCAACAGGAAAGCCATTGCCCATGCCCTTTGCCAAAGTAATCACATCAGGTCGAATGACAGAATGCTGGTGCGCGAAAAACTTACCTGTTCTACCCGCACCAGATTGAACTTCATCTAAAATAAATACCGCTTTGTATTCCTTACAAAGCGCTTGGGCCTTCACTAAAAAAGCACTGCTTGGCATATATAAGCCCGCAACACCTTGAACAGCCTCTACAATAAATCCAGCGACATCATCATCAAAAGCCTTTTCCAACGCTTTTAAATCATTCATTGGCACGAAAACAACATCATGACCATTGTTGAATGGCGCTATAATCTTAGCATTGTGAGTGGCGGCTACCGCCCCTGACGTTCGGCCATGAAAGGCACCCTCAACGGCTATGATTTTTCTTCTCCCCGTGTGGAATGATGCCAATTTAAGGGCATTCTCGTTGGCTTCAGCCCCAGAGCTACACATGAAAAATTGATAGTCGCTATAGCCCGACATTTGGCCCATTTTAGTAGCCAAGTCTGTCTGTAATGAGTTTACCACTGCATTAGAATAGAATGCGATACTCGAAAGTTGCTCGGTAATCCTTTTTACATAATGCGGATGGGTATGCCCAATAGAAATCACCGCATGACCACCATAAAGATCCAAATATTCTTTCCCTTCCTTGTCCCAAAGTTTAGCCCCCAAAGCCTTCACAGGTTCGATAGGGTAAAGTGGGTACACATCAAATAATTTCATAAGTCAGATTAAAATGAACTCCCTTTTAGTCCCAAACCCATTTTCTCATCGAGCCCAAACATCAGATTCATATTTTGAACTGCTTGTCCGCTCGCTCCTTTCAAAAGGTTATCGATAATTGAAGTGATGACTAAATAACTGCCATGCTTCTCTAAATGAATCACCGCTTTGTTGGTGTTCACTACCTGCTTTACGTCAATTGGCGAAACGCTGATCCAAGTAAATGGATGGTCTTCGTAATATTCTTGAAAAACAGTAATTGCCTCTTCCAATGGCCATTCGCAATATTGATATGCAGTAATCAAAATGCCTCGGGTAAAATTACCTCGATAGGGTACAAAGTTGATGGGCTTGTCAAACCAGGGTTGCAATTGCTGTAAGCCCTTCCCTACCTCATCCATATGCTGATGAGTAAAAACCTTATAGCTAGAAATATTACTATCGCGCCAGCTAAAGTGAGTACTGGCAGTAGGGTGAACACCTGCCCCTGTAGCACCCGTTATGCCCGATAAATGGACTTCTCGTAGCATTCCATTATAAGCCAAAGGCAAAAGTGCCAATTGAATTGCTGTCGCAAAACAACCTGGGTTGGCCACAAAGTTAGCTTTAGCGATGCGTGCTCTGTTCAGCTCTGGCAAGCCATAAACCGCCTTGTCACCTAACCTAAAATCCTGACTTAAATCAATAATTTTAACTGCATCAGGAATAGAGTTCTCTTTTAAAAATGTAGCTGATTCGCCATGACCAATACACAAAAAGAGCAGATCTATCTTAAGGTTCATTTCAGTTGAAAACCTTAGATCAGTTTCTCCAATCAAATCGGTATGCACCGAGGTAATGGCTAAATCAACTTGGCTTCTACTGTGAACAAACACTATTTCGGCTTGGGGGTGATGGATCAAAACCCTCAGCAGTTCACCTCCCGTGTAACCTGCACCGCCTATGATACCAATTCTAATCATGGTCTTGGTTTACTTGATGATAGATTGCACTCTGATTGCCGAAGATCTTGGCAAAGCCTTTTACATCATCACCCGTCCAGCCCTTGTTCATTTCGCCATAGTGACCAAATTTAGCCGACATTAGGTCATGCTCAGACTCAATACCAATCAACTGATAGCGGTAAGGCATGAGTTTAAAAAACACTTTCCCTGTTACAAATTTTTGGCTGCTACTCAACATGGCCTCTAAATCGCGCATTACAGGATCCATGAACTGGCCTTCATGCAGCCAGTTGCCGTAGAATGTAGAGACTTGATCTTTCCAATAGATTTGCCATTTGGTAAGCACATGCTTTTCGATGGCCTGATGCCCTTTGATGGTAAGCATGGCAGCAGATGCTTCGAAACCCACTCTTCCTTTAATCCCAATGATCGTATCGCCTACATGGATGTCTCTTCCAATCCCGAAGGGTGCTGCAATTTTTTCTAATGCTTGAATGGCCTCGAAAGAAAACTCAAATTCCTTTCCATTGATAGATTTCAATTCCCCTTTTTCGAAGCCTAATTCCAGGTCTTCCTCTTCTGTTTTTGTAACCTGAGTAGGCCAAGCATTTTCTGGTAAATAACCCTTAGAGGTTAAGGTTTCTTTTCCCCCAACCGAAGTCCCCCATAAACCCTTATTGATGGAATAGGCAGATTTTGAAAAGTCCATTTCCACACCCTTCTCCTTGAGGTACTCAATTTCTTGCTCACGCGACAGTCTTAAATCTCTGATTGGGGTGATGATTTGAGCCTCAGGTAAGTAGGTCTGAAAAATCATATCGAATCGTACTTGATCATTACCCGCCCCTGTACTTCCGTGGGCAATAAAATCAGGATTCAAAGTTTTGGCATATTTGGCAATTGCCATGGCTTGGCTTACCCTTTCGGCACTTACAGAAAGTGGGTAAGTACTGTTTTTTAAAATGTTACCGAAAATTAAGTGCTTGATTACACTGTCGTAGTAATTAGCAGTTTCTTCGATTGTTTTATGGCTAGCCACCCCTAAATAGAAAGCGCGCTTCTCCACTTCTGCCAATTCTTCTTTAGAGAATCCACCCGTATTTACCAAGACAGAGTGGACTTCTAGGCCTTTCTCTTCGCTTAAATATTTTACACAGTAAGAAGTATCTAAACCTCCACTATAGGCTAAAACTACTTTCTTCTTATTCGTCATTTTTATCTTTCTTTTTACTCTCTGGTTTTAACAGAATGCTCTTTTTGAATTTAAGCCACCTTTGAAAAAGGTTGAAATCCTTGTCTAATTCACGCTCCGCCCAAACGGTCCGCTTTGGTTTTACATTTTGCTCCCAAACTGGATTATAGAGCATGGCAGTACAGATACAGTTTTCTCGCTTCTTTGCCGTAAGGATGTCGAAATTCACGCAGCTTTGGCAACCTTTCCAAAAGTCTTCGTCCTGTGTTAACTCAGAATAGATCACGGGCTTATAGCCTAATTCTGAATTGATCTTTAAAACTGCGGCTCCTGTAGTGAGCCCAAAAATCTTAGCCTCGGGATACCGCTTTCTCGACAAATTAAAAATGACTCCTTTGATTTGTTTAGAAAGCCCTTGGCCTCTGAACTTTTGGCTCACAATTAGGCCTGAATTGGCTACAAATTTCTCGTGGCTCCAAACTTCAATGTAACAAAAGCCAGCCCACTCTCCTTTATCCGTCAAAGCTAAGACTGCTTTGCCTTCTCTCATTTTATGAGACACATATTCAGGTGTTCTTCTGGCAATACCTGTGCCTCTGACCTTTGCCGAATTGGCTATTTCTTCTATAATTTCGTCTGTGTAGCGTACATCGTCTTCTGTCGCTACTCTCACTGTGAACTTCATTGATTCCATTCCTTGAGGTTGGTTGGCCGATTAAAATAATAATGATAGATTATAATGAATAATCTAAGATTATGTAATTGAAAGAATAAATGGGGAACTAGAACCTCACGTAGAGGTTCTCTGATATCTATGGCGACTACCGCCTAAAAAATCTAGGTGCATATATCAATATCCTTGACTCGAGGTTAGCCGGAACGGCAGAGTTTGTGATAGATATAGAAAAGTTGTGCACCATTTTTTGAATCGAAAACAAAGAAAGTAAAAAGATTAAACTTTTGGAGTGTATTGAACTGTTTTTTTTGATTTCGATTGCACTGATGTTTTTCAAAAAAAAAGCTCCGATTCAAAAAGAGTCGGAGCTGCAAGTAAAGAGTTAGGTCATCCGTTTTTGTTAAGTAACCGACTATCCGGATGAATGACAGGCGACCACTGTATTTTATTTACTATTCAAAATTAATGCCCTGTTCGACATAAAAAAACTATTTTAGCTAATTATTAATAAAATCAAATTGGTTAAAAAAACAGCTCAGTTACTATTTACTTTTTGGGCAGCATTTTGGTTTGTGTCCATTATGATAGTGTTCTCGCCTTTTACGGTGATTCCTAGGTTACTTAGCCCAAGGTTTATTGCCTTTAGTTATTTTATTGCCAGGGTATGGATTTTACTTTGGTCCTGTATTTCTTTCATAAGGTTCAAAACTCATAATCGAAATCTGATTCAAAAAGGCCAACCTTATATTTTTACAATTAGCCATACTTCGTTTTTGGATGCCCCAGCTATCCCAGCAGCATGCCATATCCCCTTAAAGGCTTTAGGCAAAAAGGAACTGGCAAAAATTCCAATCTTCGGCTTTATAGCAAGTACTTTTGCGGTTTGGGTAGACAGAAGTAGCGAAGAAAGCAGGAAAAAGAGTATTGATACATTAGTGAATAGCCTAAAGAGTGGAATGTCCATTTTAGTAGCACCAGAAGGCACGAGGAACACCACAAACGAACCTTTACTGCCTTTTTTCAATGGCCCATTTCGGTTAGCAATAGAATCAGGGATCCCTATTATGCCTTTGATCATCTATGATGCGAAGCGACTGATGCCAAAAGGTCAACTTAGCGTATGGCCTGGTACAATTCACAGCCATTTCCTGCCCGCCATTTCCACCTCCCATCTGACAATGGATGATCTTCTTGTGCTTAAAGAAGAAGTTTTTCAAAGGATGAAATCCAAAATCATTTCCCTTGATGAACAGAATAAACACTAATTTGGCATCTAATTTGGACTAGCAGATAATCAACCAAACATATAAGCTTATGAAAACTTTTTTACACTCTTTTTTGGCGCTCATGCTCTTCGCTGTACTAGGCTGCGCTACGGGTAAAAACGCGCTTGATAAAGGCAATTATGAAACTGCCCTTGACCGAGCCATCAATAGGCTTCAATCAAACCCAGACAACAAAAAATCACAGGCCGTCCTGAAAGAAGGTTATCGCTTGGCGACTAATTATCACATGGACTACATACGTACGTTAAGGGCAAATAGTGATCCTAATCGATGGGAAGCTTCCATGTATCAATACAGACAACTCAACAGCTATTACAGGCAAATCCAGCGGTGTCCATCTTGCTTGAACTTGGTAAATCCAACTTCCTTTTTTTCTGAAGAACAAGAAGCGGGTAGAAAAGCTGCTGAATTTCAAGTGCAATTAGGAAACGAGGCCCTTGCCACAAATACCATTGAAGCTGGACGCAGGGCATTCAGGCACTTTAACCTAGCACTAAATTTTGATGAAGCCGTGCCTAATATTGATAGTCTTTTAAATGATGCCCGATACATGGGTACCATCAGAGTTTTGGTAGAAAGAATTCCAATTCACTCCAGAAGCCTTGAACTTTCCAATGAGTATTTCGAAAACCGTATGCTCGAATACATTGATCGTTTTAGTCAAGGTCGATTTGTTCAATTTTTCACACGCGATGAAGCCGAGCAAATGGACGTTGAGCCTGATCAAATCATTTCTATGGTATTTGATGACTTCGTATTAGGGCAAACTACGCTTGAATCTAATTCAAAGGTGGTCAGCAGAGATAGTGTGATAGTTGGCCAATATAAAGACAAAGCAGGCGTGAGTCACGATGTTTACAATACGGTAAAGGCTGAATTGACTTTAAGCAGAAAAACCTTGGCATCGCAAGGGGTTATGAATTTCGAAATTAGAGATGCCTATACCGGAAGAATTTTGACTAACAGAAAGTTACCCAGTCAAGACGTATGGGTTAGCCAATGGGCTACTTTTAACGGAGATGAACGCGCTTTAAATAAAGATGAAATTGCGATGAGCCAAGGCAGAGAATTACCGTCTCCGCCTCCTCAGGTATTATTTATTGCCTTTGTAGACCGTATCTATGATCAGATTATTGGTAATATTAGTCACTACTATAGAAATTCAGCTATTTAAAAGTAGGCCTTGGGACATTGAATCAGGGCCTTTCTTTTTCATATTAAAAGGTAATTAATAAAAGAGCAGAAAATGACACAAGCTGAAGAAAACCAACCCAACAACCCCCTACACGGTGTTAAACTCGCTGAAGTAGTAGCGTTTCTAGTGAAAAAATACGGCTGGGAAGAGCTAGGATCTAGGATCAACATCCGCTGTTTCACTACTGACCCTTCGGTAAAATCAAGTCTCACTTTTCTTAGAAAAACACCGTGGGCCAGAGATAAAGTCGAGCAATTGTATCTTAGATCGAAAAAATAGCCAAACAGAAATCAGCATATTTCCCCAAAAATCAAAAAACCAGAAACTGAGTAAGCTTCTGGTTTTTTTCATTCCTATGAATTTGATCTAATCCTAGTTACTTGTCATGGCATGGAGTAAATCATGTCTTGTAATAATGTGTACCTCGTTGGCCTTATCCCTAATCATAACGGCAGGATTATCTTTTGTAATTACTGATGAAAGCACATCCAAAGTATTGTCAGGGGACACAAATTGGAAAGGATTTCCCATAATTTCAGCGACTGTTTTTTGTTTGACAGCAGCGTCTTCAATCATCAAAGCAAGAAGTTTAGAGTCTACTAAACTACCGACAAACTCATTGTTGTAAGTTACTGGCATTTGTGAAATACCCTTTGATGTCATCAATCTAATAGCATCACCTACGGTTGAGTTCTGATCGATTGTGGTCAATTTCCCGATGCCCTGTTGCATGATATCAGCAGCTGTTTCAAAAGCCCTGTCTTCTACGAAACCCCGTGCTTTCATCCAATCATCGTTATACACCTTGCCCAAATACCTTGTGCCATGGTCAGGAAGAATGATTACCATAACATCGTCTTCTTTCATATTCAACTTGGCCCATTCGAGCGCGCCTGCCACAGCAGAACCACACGACCAACCACAGAATAAACCTTCTTCTTTAGAGAGTCTTCTCGTCATGATGGCACCATCCTTATCTGTCACTTTTACGAAATGATCAATCATATCGAAGTTCACATTCTTAGGTAGAATATCTTCACCAATACCTTCAGTTAGATAAGGATAAACTTCTTTCTCATCAAAAACCCCAGTCTCTTTATATTTTTTAAAAACCGACCCATACGTGTCGATTCCAACAGTAACTACATTTGAATTTTGCTCTTTTAAGTATTTTGCTGTTCCGCACATTGAGCCTCCTGTACCAACCCCAGCAGCATAATGTGTTATCTTACCTTCCGTATCTCTCCAGATTTCTGGGCCGGTAGTTTCGTAATGGGCTGCCGTATTCGACATGTTATCATACTGGTTTGGGTAGTATGAATTCGGAATATCAGCGTTTAATTTTTTGGCTACAGAATAATAAGAACGAGGATCGTCAGGCGAAACATTGGTAGGGCAAACAATAACTTCGGCTCCTACTGCCTTTAAGATGTCCATCTTTTCTTGAGACTGCTTATCGGCTAATGTAAAAATGCATTTATACCCCTTTGCAATTCCTGCAAGGGCAAGGCCCATGCCTGTATTTCCTGAAGTACCTTCAATTATAGTGCCTCCAGGCTTAAGTAAGCCCGCTTTTTCAGCATCTTCAATCATCTTTACGGCCATTCTGTCTTTCATAGAATTACCCGGGTTGAAATATTCCACTTTGGCTAAAATAGTGCCTGGAATCCCCTTATTGACAGAATTTAATTTGACTAAAGGCGTATTGCCAATGGTTTCTATAATCGAATTGTAATACTTCATTTTCTTAAAAGTTTGGACAAAAATAATACTTCTATTTAGCAATACCGCAAACGATTGTTAAAGCTTTCTTAATCGGATGGTTATTAGTGCTTTATACTTTGCTTTACGATAAATTCTGGCGAACTTAAACTTGAACCAAAACAAACCACCATGGTAAAATTAGTAGTAATGTATGGGCATCCTGAAAACCCAGAAGTCTTCGAGAAATATTATTCAGAACAACATCTGCCAATCGCTAGCAAAATCAATGGTGTCAGCCGAATAGAACTCTCCAAATTTATCGGAACACCCGATGGTAGTGATACCTCACAGTACAGAATGGCGGAGCTATTCTTTGAATCAATGAAAGATTTACAGAAACAGATGGGCTCAGCTGAAGGTCAGGCTGCAGTAGACGACATCCAGAATTTTGCCACAGGTGGTGTTGACGTTTCGATAGCCCAAGTTTTATGATCAGAGGCTGTCTTAAGTTCCCTGAGCCTAAGACAACATTAGTTTACTCGCCATATAAACGATTGAACTAGACCTCTCTTTGTTTATCTTTGAACTCACTTTTGAAATACTGATGTCTGAAGAGCAACCAAAATCAAAAAGACCGTCTAAAAAGCACAAACCTCCTGGGATGAAAATCCTCCATGAGGACCGTGATATTATCGTAATAGACAAGTCGGAAGGACTTTTGACGATTAGCAACGATAAAGTTAAAGACAAGACTGCTCATTATTTCCTGAATCAATATGTTCAGAAGGGTAATCCAAAATCTAGAGAACGAGTTTTCATTGTGCATCGGTTGGACAGGGATACTTCTGGTATTTTGGTTTTTGCCAAAAACGAAAAGGCCAAGGCTTATTTACAAGAAGAATGGGGTCAATTCAACAAAAAGTATTTTGCCATAATTCAAGGCAAACCAGCGCAACAAGAGGGCGAAATTACTTCTTACCTAATGGAAAACAGTATGTATAGAATGTATTCTGTACAAGACCCTAATAAGGGTAAATTCGCAAAAACAGGCTATAAAGTTGTTCAAACTACTGGGCGTTTTAGCCTCTTAGAGCTTGAGCTATTTACGGGTAGAAAAAATCAGATCAGGGTTCACTTATCCGATATCGGTTGTCCAATTGTTGGAGACAAAGTGTACGGTAAAGATCCAAAAGCGAAAGGTCGTCTAGCGCTGCATGCCGCAAGCTTAACCATTTTGCACCCTTATTCTAAAAAACAGATGACCTTCGAAACAGGTATCCCCAATACCTTTAAAGCATTAATTGGGAGCTAAAATCGTAAAACTACTTCCTCAAAAAATCATTTACGGCTAGAGTATACCTTTCTCTATATTCTGGTCGAGTGTAAATCTGAACGTGTTCGGCACCTTCAAAAAGCTCGGCTTGAACATTCTTCAATCCTTTAATTTCGTTGTCTAATATCGAAGAAGGTGTAGTTGAATCACCGTTACTATAAAGTACTAAAGCTGGCATTGGATTATTGCTCAGCAAATAAGAAAGCTTCATGTTTTGACCCCAGTCATCAATTTCATGATTAAATTGATCGAACGACATGTCGAACATGAACTCCGGAATCCCCATTTCATCACTTGCCACTTTTGATGTTTCATAAATATTACTCAGCGGACTTTCCAAAATAAGCCTATCCACAACAAGGTTTTCTGTTTGGCAATACTCCACCAAATCAGGTCGATTGACAGCAGTTGCAGCGGCCATCGCTCCCATAGAAAACCCCCAAAGCACAAAATGATCTTGATCGTAATTCTTTTTAAGCATTGCCATAGAACCCACTATATCTTCTGCAAACTCATAGCCCAAAGCTGTTTGTGCTACTTGTGACTTACCAGAGTTCCTAAGGTCAGGGATAAAGATATTGTAGATCGAATCCAGCCCAGCCTCTTTAATAAGTGCCAAATACTTCATGGTCTTTAAACGGTTTGACGTCCTGCCATGATTGATCAATAAGGTTTGAGTAATACTGTCTTTAGATGCCGATATGTACCACCCATTGAGCATTACTCCATCGTAAAGCGTTTCATAATCTAGTTCAACAAAATTTGGAAAACCGTAATCTCCAGGATCTTGATTATCCCCTATTTCAAACTTCTCTTTCAGTTCAGGGTTTTCAAAAACTGATTCGAAAGTATAGCGATCATAATCGGTAATCATGCTGACGGTGTATGGCAATACCAAAAAATAGAAAGCCGCAATGAACAGCAATAAGCCAATAACCATTACTTTAAAAAACTTCTTCATAGCTTAATTTTTAGAAAGGGATGCTAATAAATATAACACAGCCATTCTTATGGCTACACCATTTTCAACCTGATCGAGTATGATTGCATGCTCAGAATCTGCAACATCAGAGTTTAATTCTACCCCTCTGTTGATAGGCCCTGGGTGCATGATTACAATTTCTTTATTGAGTGAATCAAGCAATTTTTTATTCACCCCATAGTAAAGTGAGTACTCTCTTAATGATGGGAAATACTTGATTTGTTGACGCTCTAGCTGAATCCGGAGAACATTCGCTACATCACACCACTGTAGTGCTTTTTTCACATCCAGCTCTACTTTTACTCCTAACGAGGCAATGTGCTTAGGCAGCAGAGTAATAGGACCGCAGACCATTACTTCGGCCCCTAATTTCTTTAGTGCAAAAATATTGGAAAGCGCGACTCTAGAATGAAGAATATCTCCAATAATAGCGACCTTTTTACCCGCAACGCTACCTAATTTCTCTCTTATAGAAAAGGTGTCTAATAAGGCCTGGGTAGGATGTTCATGCGTGCCATCACCAGCATTGATAATATTGGCGCTTATGTGTTTCGAAAGAAAATGAGGGGCTCCTGGGCTCGCGTGTCGCATAACAATCATATCCACTTTCATGGATAAAATATTATTGACTGTATCTAAAAGGGTCTCCCCTTTTTTAACTGAGCTGTTACTAGAAGAGAAGTTGACAATATCTGCTGAAAGTCTTTTTTCTGCCAATTCGAAAGAGAGTTTTGTACGAGTTGAGTTCTCGAAAAAAACATTGGCAATAGTTACATCCCTAAGAGAGGGTACTTTTTTGATTGGCCGATTAATAACGTCTTTGAATTCATCGGCAGTCTGAAAAATAAGCTCAATATCCTCAGGAGTTAAATCCTTGATGCCCAAAAGATGTTTGACACTTAATTGCTCCTGCATTATTCTTCCTCTTTAGTAATTAGCCAAATATTATCGTCTGCAAGCCCTTGCTCCTTCCACTCCACCAAAACTTTCTGCGAATCCATCGTATTCACTTGGCTGCCAATATAGTCTGGCTTAATGGGCACATCACGTGAGTACTTTCTCTCCACCAAAACCAACAGCTCTACTTTGGCGGGTCTACCATAAGCGATCATCGCATCCATGGCTGCTCGAATAGATCGACCCGTGTAAAAGACATCATCGATAAGAATGACATTTTTATCTTCGATCAAGAAATCTATTTTTGTTTCATTCGCTCGTTTGGGAGAGTCTCTTCTTCTAAAGTCGTCTCTATAAAAAGTCGAATCAAGATAACCCAACTGAATTTCAGCCTCTGTGAATTCGTGAAGTCTTTCTTTGATACGTTCTGCAAAATAAATCCCCCTCGGTTGAAGACCTAAAAAGACAGTATTGTCAAAGTTCTGGTGGTTTTCTATCAGTTCTTGACAGAGTCGGCCAATGGTGATGGCTAGTTGTGGATGTCCTAAAAGAAGTCTGCGTTGCATTTCAAAAGTTAAAGATATAAAAAGGATTGGCTACTGGAACGGTTGAGTATAATTAATCAAGTCCTTTGGCTTTTTGAACATTCCCAATGGAGACTTTATTAATGAAAAACGTTTTCCTTTGCTCTTCTTGTTTTTGCCGATTTCTCACGGTTTGAATCCCATAAACAAGGAAATACTTTCCATACCACTTGATTGTCCGAAGGGTTCCTTCGTTTTCATAGCTCAGTTCATCTTCTTTTGACTTTAAAGTCAAGCCATCAATCAGTAATTCATTCATCCCCTCAGGATTAAAACGTTTTCCTCGCAGCTCTTCGTCTGAATAATACAGAAAACTACCACTGTCGCCCTTCCACTGAAACTCACTCAGGCTTTGTGGAACTCCCTCCATTTTTTTGTCTAATTCAACCCAATCATCCCAAAGAATTTTACCTTCCTTATTCAAAATTAAAGCATAAGCATGAGAAAAATTGAATTCAACATTAGCCGACCTATTCATGCCTTGAGGATCAAAATACAAGTCCCTGAAGTTATTGTATCGGTTGATTTCACTATTCGGGAAATTAACATCGTTGGAGTTATACCCTTTGACAAACTCTCCAAAGAAAACATAATGATCTTCGTCCTCAATCATTTCAGCAAGCACAGGATGTAATCTGTATCTCATTTCCTTGCCCGCCCTTTTTGCCTTTAAAGCCCTCTTTCTATACTTTTCAGCTTTTTTTTCTCCTAAATAAGAGAAGAAATGATTCAACTCTCCAAAGCTATAATATTGCATTTCTTGCTCCCCTACTCTATTTACGTGATTAACGAAGATACCTGCAGGATTCACTTCAGATTTATAACCATATAAGCCTACCACCACTTGAGTTATATCATTGATCGATGAAGACACTCCTGTGACTAGGTCAAATTCTGGCTTCGTTAAAAGCTCATAATCCCTTACTGGATTGCCTTGGTAGTCATAAGTATTGACTACGATTGTTTTGTCATTTGAAATATTTTCTTGCGACACCAAAACATTGAAAGTAACTCCGTCATTGTTTACTTTGACTTCTATGAGTTCTGAATCATTTTTATAGACATTAGAAAGGGCTTTGAGCTTGTCGTTACTTAAATCAAAGGCTAAAACAATTGGCCTGCCTTGAAAGTAGCCTCCAATAACAGCTGTGTTCTGTACCATCTCAAACTCTTCCACCTGAATTTCAAGTAATTCCTTCGACTCATAAGAGATGATCTTCTTTTCTACACTACCCACTTCTAAAATTTTGACCTTCGTTTGCGAAGGGCTGTTTTGAAGCATTAGAAAAGTTTTTTGGTTGGAATAGTGATACCCTAATAATTCAAACTCTCGGCCTACACTCACCGTGTCTTGCCAAGTCAAATTAAAGGCTGTGTCAAATTGACTCAGTACTATATTATAATCCTTGCCCCCGCCCCGAAGGTTCGACTCTACCAAAAGCACCCCTTGCTCCTCGTTCGAAATGATAAATGGCACGTTATTTCTCCAATCAAATTCAGTTTCATGACGGCCATGCTGCTCGATTTGAGCAATAGTAGTTTGAACAAAGAATAATGAAGCAATAAGAAGGAGCAGTTTGTTCACCTGTACATTGATTTTGAGATAACAATATCGAAAGCTAAATAATTAATCTTCATTGTCTTTAAATTAATTCTGTCAGTATAATCTCCCGTACCGTCTTGCAAATTAGTGCTTTCTGCCACTCGATCACCCCATGAGTAAGCGGCAGTTCTGATTTGGTTAATCAATAATTCGTAAAGACTTATTTTTAATTTAGCTTTCGAATGAATTTATGAAATGTTCTATGATATAAAAAGGAACGTTTTAGATCATATGTTAAAAGATTAAAAGCCAAACTTTGGACAATAAAACTATTCTGAAACAACTCAAACTTCAGGCAACCCTTATGGAGTTGCATGATGAAAACAGCTTCAAAATAAGAGGCTATCAAAATGCCATTTTCAATCTTGACAAAACAGACCTCGAACTAGGCAACTTGACGATCGATGCGTTAGAAAAAATTGAAGGCATTGGCAAAAGTATTGCCAAAACGATTGAAGAAATAAACCTCAACGGCATTTCCAGTGGATTACAAGTCTATTTAGACACAACGCCAGAAGGTATCGTAGAGCTCCTAGATATGAAAGGAATTGGGCCTAAAAAAATCAAAGTCCTCTGGAAAGAATTAGGAATAGAAAGTGGTCACGAATTAAAAGAGGCAGCTAATTCTGGACTTGTCGCCAAGCTTAAAGGCTTTGGAGAAAAAACGCAACAGTCCATTATCAATGCGCTAGAATTCAAAGAAGTCAATGCACACAAACTGCATTATGCCGATGCAGAGAGGTTAGTCGGGGAAGTGATAGAAAGGCTAAAGGCGATACAAGCAGATTTAACCATTGAACCTAGTGGTGAACTCAGGAGAAAAATGGAAGTAATTGAGGTTATTGATATTTTGGTTGGCATAGATGACATCGACCAATTAGAAGAAAGCCTTGATGAATCGGATGATTTTGAGCAAATATTGGAACTGTCTGGACCAATTACCTGGCGAGGTAATTACAAGGAATTTAGAATTCCCATTCAGCTTACATTCTGCGGTAAAGACTCATTTGTAACCGAGCAATTTTTAAGAACGGGAAATAATCTTCATGTCAATGAGGTGGTCAAGGATAAACAGAGCTTAAAAGACATTGCCAAGCAGGGCAATTTCTCTACGGAATTGGAAATTTATAAAGCTGCAAAAATGGACTTTGTGGTTCCAGAGTTGCGCGAAGGTCTTTTCGAAGTAGAGGCGGCCAAAAACGGTAAGCTTCCTCATTTGGTAGAAATGAAAGACCTCAAGGGCATTTTACACAACCACTCGACCTATAGCGATGGCAAGCACAGCCTAGAGCAAATGGCGGTACACTGCAAAAATCTTGGCTATGAATACTTGGGCATCTGCGACCACAGTAAGTCGGCATTTTATGCCAATGGGCTTAAGGAAGACAGAGTAATACAACAACATACCGAAATAGACGAACTGAATAAAAAACTAGCCCCGTTTAAAATCTTCAAAGGCATAGAATCAGATATTCTCTATGATGGTAATCTAGATTACGAAAATAACGTATTGGCCAGTTTCGATTTTATTGTGGCATCCGTTCATTCAGTTTTAAAAATGACGATTGAAAAAGCGACTCAAAGGCTTTTAACAGCGATCGAAAACCCCTACACTACAATTTTAGGTCACCCCACTGGTCGCCTTTTATTAAGGAGAGAAGGGTATCCTATTGATCATAAAGCCGTTATTGACCATTGTGCAAAGTACAATGTGGTAATTGAAATTAATGCTAATCCTTGGCGCTTAGATTTAGATTGGCGGTGGGTAAACTATGCGCTGCGACAGGGTGTTCAATTAGCAATCAATCCAGATGCCCACCAAATGGACGGCTACGAGGATATGTATTATGGCTTGTTAGCAGGCCGCAAAGGCGGGCTAACCGCTAAAATGACTTTTAATACCCTGAGTTCGACTGAAATTGGGAAGTTTTTTGAAGAAAGAAAAAGCAAAATAACCGCCAATGCCTAAGCAAAAAATACTCATCCTACGCTTCTCTTCAATTGGTGATATTGTACTCACCACACCAATAATTCGTACTTTAAAAACACAGTTAGAAGATGCTGAGATTCACTTTTGCACTAAAGCACAATTCAGCACTATCCTAGAAGCAAACCCCTACATTGATAAACTACACTTGTTAGAAGACGACCTCAATGGACTGATTAAAAAACTTCAGGCAGAAAAATTCGATCATATCATCGACCTGCACAATAACCTTAGAACACGAATGATCAAGCTCAAGCTGAGCAAACCTAGTAAATCGTTTGATAAGCTCAATTGGGAGAAATGGTTGATCGTTAACTTTAAAATCAATAAGCTCCCGAACATTCACATAGTGGATCGTTATTACGAAACAGTTATTCCCTTAGGGATCAAAAAAGACAGCCTTGGTTTGGACTACTTTATTCCAGAAAAAGACGAGGTAGAAAAAGAATGGCTGCCTGAGAGTCACCAAAATGGCTACGTTGCATTTGCCATAGGAGGGCAGCACAATACCAAGAAACTACCCGTTGATCGCATGATTGAACTTTGCGATAAAATCAATAAACCTATTATTATTTTGGGAGGAAAAGAAGATGCTGAAGTTGGCGAACGACTAGAAGATTTTTTCAATCGAAAACATGATAAAGCAGACTTAAAAGAACCTCTCGAAGCATTAGGTAAAAAGGCCATTATCTATAACGCCTGCGGTAAATTTAACATCAATCAATCTGCCTCTATTTTAAAAGGAGCATCACACGTATTTACACACGATACAGGGTTAATGCACATTGCTGCAGCATTTAAAAAGAACATCTTTTCCATTTGGGGGAATACAATACCAGAATTTGGCATGTACCCCTATCAAACTAAATTTACCATTTTGGAAAATAAAAAAATTGATTGCAGGCCTTGTTCCAAAATCGGCTTCGACAAATGCCCAAAAGGACATTTTAACTGTATGAAAGGAATCATCTTTGACTTTTGGCTACCATGAAACATTCACGCATTCAAGGTGCATCATTACTCATCTTTTTAGCCTCAGCTTTGCTTGAGATCAGCATGAGAAGAGGTTCAACACCATTTGACAATGAACCGTTAATGTTGGGGATTTCATTAGGCTTAACCTTAGTCGCCATTGCCATGAATGTAAGTATAATTCGCAAATTTGGTATTCCTCAAAAAACGAAGAAGGTCAGTCAGTGGCTCAGTATAATAATTACTTTGTATGCTTTCGTACTTTACATCATCAGTCCTTGAGCCAACATAGACCGTCCATGCCAAGAATATACAAGCGGTAATTTATTTCGCCTAACAGATAACAATAAATGATACTATCATTTATTAATATTTACCTTTGAATCAGACTGACCCATTTCAATGATCAAAAAAATACTCTTACTTGGTGCTGGCGAACTCGGAAAGGAATTTACTATTGCCTGCCAGAGACTAGGCCAATACGTAATCGCTGTCGATAGCTACAAAAATGCACCTGCAATGCACCTAGCCAACCAATTTGAAGTGATCAATATGTTGGATGGAGATGCCTTAGATCAATTGGTAGAAAAACATCAACCAGACATCATCGTCCCAGAGATTGAAGCAATCAGAACTGAGCGATTTTACGATTACGAAAAACAAGGCATTCAGGTAGTCCCAAGTGCGAAGGCAGCCAACTACACCATGAATCGTAAATCCATTCGCGATTTAGCAGCCAGAGAGCTGAAAGTAAAAACTCCAAAATATTTATACGCTTCGAGCTTAGATGAGCTCATTATTTCCGTCAATAAAATCGGTTTGCCTTGCGTAATTAAACCCTTAATGTCTTCCTCTGGCAAAGGGCAGTCTGTGATAAGAACCAAAACAGACATTGAATCTGCATGGAAGGCCGCTGGGAAAGGCAGGGGTGATTCCGGCAGGGTAATCGTAGAGGAATTCGTGAATTTTGAATCTGAAATCACGTTGCTTACTGTAACCCAAAAAGATGGTAAAACACTCTTTTGCCAACCCATTGGTCATAGACAAGAAAGAGGTGACTATCAAGAAAGCTGGCAACCAGCACCAATCAACTCAAAACAACTAACAGAGGCACAATCCATTGCTGAAACAGTCACTTCGGCACTAGGCGGAGCGGGTATTTGGGGTGTTGAGTTCTTTCTGACTAAGGATGAAGTCTATTTTTCGGAGCTTTCCCCAAGGCCACATGACACCGGGATGGTTACTTTGGCTAATACACAAAACTTCAATCAGTTTGAACTTCATGTGAGGGCAATTTTAGGGCTCGCTATCCCTTCAATTGACTTTCTTAAAAATGGTGCAAGTGCAGTGATTTTGACTGAATCTGCAGACAGCGAACCTCAGTATTCTGGAATGGATAAAGCGGCCAAAATACCCAATTCAGATTTTAAGATTTTTGGGAAACCAATGACCCGCCCTTTTCGAAGAATGGGAGTGGCGTTGGCCTATGGAGAGAAAAACATAAGTGTAGAGGCTTTGAGAGTAACCGCAAAGGCAGTTGCAGCCTGTATTAAAGTCAAGTAACTAAGTCTTCCCATTCATAAAAGAACACGCTGGATTCAGTGTAGCGCTTTAGGTACGATCATTATCGTCATCATCAAACCACTACAAATTGCGTGATACCAATTCCAGTGTAATGGGCTAAGCCATCCCTAAGGAGCTCAACATGAAAATATCTTATAGGGGCTATCAAAATTGTAGCCATTAGAATGAGTTAAATATATGTAGAGGCAAGCATCAACATCAAACTGCTCACATTTACGCTGACCTCTTTCCTTAGTTCTATATTGCACCATCAATGATAGCAGGCTATTTAAACCTAGACTACCCAATCACCCAAATTCTTCTTAACAATGTCCCTTAGCTCACAGTCACAGCTTTTGGCTCTACATTTTTTTTAAGCAGCGCCAATGCTGGTGTTCTAACAATTACCTCTCACATAAACTCCTGAACCCACTTGAGGTTACTCGTGCATTCTTCATTAATTCTTCGACCATTTTGTCTTCTGTTTTAGGCTACAAACTAGTCCAACTATTTAAGCGGTTAGGAACAGGTTTTGATACCTTCTTCTTGATTTTGACCTGTTCTCTTTTCTGATGATTTCTCATTTGAGCCACAAGAAGTAAGAAAAACGAAAATCAAGCATATAACTATTCCCTTCATGTTACAACATTTGATTTGCCAAATTCGCTAACTCAGATCTTTCCCCTTTTTCTAAAGTGATATGAGCGTAGAGCGGATGGTCTTTTACTCGGTCTATCAAATAAGAAAGCCCATTGGATTGTGAATCGAGGTAAGGCGTGTCTATTTGGTAAATATCACCCGTAAATACAATTTTGGTGTTTTCACCTGCTCTGGTAATGATCGTCTTTATTTCGTGAGGGGTAAGGTTTTGAGCCTCGTCCACAATGAAGAAGATATTTGATAAACTACGGCCACGAATATAGGCCAAGGGCGTAATCATCAGCTTTTCCATATTCACCATTTCGTTAATGGCTTTAAACTCCTTGTCGGTTTCATTGTATTGGTTTTGGATAAACTTTAGGTTGTCCCAAAGTGGCTCCATATATGGGTTAAGCTTCGATTTAATATCTCCTGGTAAATAGCCAATATCCTTATTGCTCAATGGAACGATTGGTCTAGCCAAATAAATTTGCTTGTATTCTTTGCGTTGCTCCAAAGCACCCGCTAATGTCAAAAGTGTTTTACCGGTTCCAGCAACCCCTTGAATCGTGATTAATTTCACCTCAGGATTCATGATGGCGTGAATAGCAAAAGTCTGCTCTGCATTGCGTGGCTTCACGCCAGAAACTGGTCGTTTATCCACTTTCTCAATAGTGTCTTCAACCGAGTTGTAATAGGCAAGGACAGAATTCTTGTCGCTCTTAAGAATAAAGTACTGATTCGGATTGGCCTTTTTATTCTTTAAAACCTCCTTTGGATTAATGGTACCGTCCTCGTAAAGGTGATTGATCAAGTCGGTGTCAACTTTCTCAATTTCAATCATCCCCTTCCTCAGAGATTGAACATTTTTAATTTTACCCGTTTCATAATCTTCGGCAGCAAGTCCCATAGATTTAGCCTTCAACCTAAGGTTAATGTCCTTGCTAACTAAAATGACAGTTCGGTCTTGGTGTTCATCGCGCAAACGCAACGCTGCATTCAGTATACGGTGATCATTCTTGATTTCACCAAAAACTTCATTGGCATCAATTACACCCTGGCCAGAACCTGCCTCCATTACCACTTTAAAACTACCTCTAGCTTTTCCGTTTAAGGGAATCCAATCCTGTAACGATCGGTCCTTTGCTAATTTATCAATCAGCCTTGTGAACTCTCTAGCTTCAAAATTCTTTGTGTCGTTTCCTTTTTTGAAAGTATCCAACTCCTCCAAAACGGTAATGGGTATTCCAATATCATGTTCCTCAAAATTCATGATAGAGATATGCTCAAAAAGTATTACAGAGGTATCTAAAACGAATATTTTCTTTTCACTTAGCACTTTAAGTTTAGCCATGTCTAATAAGTAAGTAATGAGTAGAATGTTAATTTAAGTTAGTAAAATCTAAGGTCAAACATACTTTAGATCCACTATTAATGTAAACTTAATATAGCCTAGAACACAACTATTTGGTAATGATGACCATAGCAATACTTACGCATCAATAAAAGTTTTTATCTTCATGTATCACAAACCAAACCGACATGAACACAAATAACTCGCGAAGACATTTCATAAAGAACACTGCTGCTTTTGGTGCGGCTTTGCCGTTTATATCCCCATCAATGCTTTTTACTTCTGAAAAGAAGTCTACTATAAGGTTGGCATTCATTGGTACAGGAGAAAGAGGCCGTGCTCAACTTTCGGTTGCACTCAATAGAAAAGATATTCAAGTCACTGCCCTTTGTGATATAGATAAAGCCGCTTTGGCTAAAGCTGAAACTATGGTAACTAAAGCTGGTCAGAAGACACCAGTGCTTTATTCAGATGGAGACTTAGCTTTTAAGGAACTTCTAAACCGCGATGATGTTGACGCTGTGTACATTGCAACGCCTTGGCTTTGGCATACACCAATGGGAGTTGCCGCAATGGAAGCAGGAAAGGCAGTCGCCATGGAGGTTTCAGGTGCCACCGACATTCAAGAATGCTGGGATTTAGTAGAAACACAAGAAAGAACAGGTGTTCCTTTTATGTTCATGGAAAATGTTTGCTATCGCAGAGATGTGATGGCGGTTTTAAATATCGTGAGAAAAGGAATGTTCGGTGAAATGGTGCACCTAGAAGGTGGATATCAACATGATTTGAGAAGTGTAAAGCTTAATGATGGATTAACTCCCTATGGTCAAGGAGTGGAGTTCGGTGAGAAGGGTTATAGTGAATCAAAATGGAGAACCAACCATTCAGTTCATCGTAATGGTGAGCTTTACCCGACACACGGACTTGGCCCAATTATGACTGCAACCGATATTAATCGTGGTAACCGCTTAGTATACCTTACCTCGATATCATCTAAATCCAGAGGCCTTCATGAGTACATTATTAATCATCCAAAAGGAGGTCCAAGTCACCCCAACGCTAAAGTAGATTTCAAATTGGGGGATGTAGTCACAACGCTTATTAAAACTGCGAACGGTGAAACGATTACCCTCAATCATGATACCAACCTACCCAGACCGTATTCTCTCGGATTTAGATTTCAAGGTACAAAAGGTCTTTGGATGGATATAAATGATTCGCTATACATTGAGGGTGAAGGGGAACCTCATACTTGGAAAAGTGACGCCTCATATATGGAACAACATGATCATCCTCTTTGGATTAAATACGGTAGCGAAGCATCAGGAGCTGGACATGGTGGAATGGACTTTTTCGTTCTTCATGCGTTTATTGAATCACTTAAGAGGGAAACTCCTATGCCTATTGATATTTACGATGGCGCAACTATGATGGCAATAACATGCCTGTCAGAGCAGTCCATAATTAAAGGTAGCCAGCCAATGCAAATTCCTGATTTCACTAGAGGAAAGTGGATGAATCGTAGGCCAGTCTTCGCACTGAATAATAGCTATTGAGCGGAATTTCAATTCTGGTGTGATAACGAATACTTTATATAGTAATCTTATTAATGAGCAGATAGATAAGTTTTTAAAGTTTTAGGGTTTGTGACTAGCGATTTTGTAATAATTGCTGGTATTTTGATTAGCTCATAGAGATATGGGCTTTTTTTATGGGGTCTCGGGATG
>JBLIES010000013.1:0-34242 GCA_047633135.1 Roseivirga sp. | reverse complement strand
ATGATATGTGGTATTTTCAGGTAGGAGTCTTTAGAAGGAGCGGGGCCTATATTTACGGCTTCGTCCGCGAACCGTACATGCAAGCTGTCTTTGTCTGCTGTGGAATAGACTGCCACAGTTTTAATGCCCATTTCTTTACACGTTCTTATAATACGAAGTGCAATTTCGCCTCTATTGGCAATTAATATCTTTTTAAACACTGCTATTTCTACTTTAGGTTAAAAATAAAATAGGGGAGTATTCCCCTTTGCTTGTGCTTACGCAGGCTCTACTAAAAATAGAGGCTGATCGTATTCTATTGGAGAGGCGTTCTCTACCAAAACTTTAACTATCGTTCCTGATATTTCAGACTCGATTTCGTTGAAAAGCTTCATGGCTTCAATGATACCTACTTTGTCGCCCACTTTGATTGTATCGCCAACGTTAACAAAAGATGGATCTTCGGGCCTTGGTGAGCGATAGAAAGTGCCAATCATTGGTGACTTTATTTCAATATAGTTATCGGCAGCAGCAGGTTGAGCTACCGGCTCTGCTGAGGTTGGTGCAACCGGTGTTGGTGCAGCAGGAAGTACAGAGGGCAGTGCTACCATTTTGCCTTCATTATCTCTTCTTACTTTAATCTTGAATTCCTCGGTTTCAATATTAACCTCCGCTAATCCTGATTTAGCGATGAATTCAATCATACTTTTTATTTCTTTTTGGGTCATAGCAATTCGATTTTTTTTGATTTAAGGGATCCTATTTAACGCGTTCTCCATAAGAATTCGTTCTTGTATCTACTTTGATTTTATCGTCTTGATTGATAAACAATGGTACTTGAATGATAGCGCCAGTTTCTAAAGTTGCAGCTTTAGAGGCATTAGTAGCAGTATCTCCTTTAATACCAGGTTCGGTGTAAGCTATGGTAAGCTCAACGTAAGTAGGTAATTCTGCGCTTAAAACTGATTCTGTTTCTGCATGGAAAAAAACATCTACCTCTTGACCATCCTTCATGAATTGTGGGGCATTGATCAATTCCTCTTGGATCACTACTTGCTCAAAATTCTCTGAATTCATGAAGTTATAGCCAAAATCATCTTTGTAGATGTACTGATGCGGCCTTTTTTCTACTCTTGCGGTAACTACTTTGTGCCCTGAAGAGAAAGTGTTGTCAATTACTTTCCCTGTTCGCATACTCTTTAGCTTAGTCCTGACAAAAGCAGGCCCTTTTCCAGGTTTAACATGTTGAAATTCAGTAATTGCATACAGGTCATTGTTGTATTCAATTACAAGACCATTTTTAAAATCTGCCGTACTAGCCATTTCTTTTTTGAACTAAGTTATTAAAATTACTCTTTAATATGAGACTATAATTTATGATGGGTCATAGGCCCATTTCAAATAGATAGATCCCCAAGTAAAACCACCACCGAAGGCAGCAATAATGAGATTATCGCCTTTTTTCAATTGGCCCTCATAATCCCACAGGCAAAGAGGAATGGTTCCACTCGTGGTGTTACCAAATTTCTGAATATTTAACATCACCTTTTCTTCACCAATTCCCATTCTACGGGCAGTAGCGTCAATAATCCTTTTATTGGCCTGATGTGGAACAAGAAACTTAACATCGTCTCCTGTCAGGCTATTCTTTTCCATGATTTCAGCTGACACATCAGCCATATTCGTCACTGCAAATTTAAAAACTGATGAGCCTTCTTGATAAACGAAATGTTCGCGGTTATCTATAGTTTCATGCGTGGCTGGTTTTCTACTCCCACCGGCCTTCATATGTAAATATTGGGCTCCAGAGCCATCGGACTTCAAAATTGAGTCCATAATGCCCAAATCTTCTTCAGTAGGCTCTAAAAGTACAGCACCACCACCATCACCAAAAATGATACAGGTTTGTCTTTCTGAATAATCTATGATTGAGCTCATTTTATCAGCTCCTACCACAATGACTTTTTTATATTTACCAGTTTCAATAAACTGGCTTCCTGTGGTCAAGGCATAAATAAAGCCTGAACAGGCAGCTTGGAGATCGTAGCTAAATGCATTTTTTGCTCCTACACCATCAGCAATGATATTTGCTGTGGCAGGAAAAAGCATATCTGGGGTAGTGGTTGCACATATGATGAGATCAATATCTGCTGGGTCGGTATTTGTCTTGGCCAGAAGACCTTTAACCGCTTCAATGCCTATCACCGAAGTCCCTTGGCCCTCACCCTTGAGAATTCTTCTTTCCTTAATCCCGGTCCTAGAGGTGATCCAATCATCCGTAGTGTCCACTATGGTTTCCAATTCTTTGTTGGTCAGCACATAATCGGGAACCCAACCATTTACTCCTGAGATCTTTGCTCTGATTTTCGTCATTCAGCTTGGTTTAGAGGGGAATTACCATCCTTTGTTTCTAAATAATCGGCCAATATAGGGCTAACTATGGCAGTTTCAAATATTATCTACTGTGAAAGCTTTGAACGACCAAATGAGGTGGCTATAAATAAATATTGCTCCTGAATAGCTATTCAGGAGCAAGGATACTCTGAGCTTAATTATAGATTAAGCTAATACTTCTTTTTCCATGACTACTTTACCTTTGTAGTAAAGTTTTCCTTCATGCCAGAATGCTCTGTGTGGCATATGTAATTCACCAGTTGTAGGGCAAATTACGAAAGCTTTCTCACTCAATTTTTTGTGAGTTCTACCTTTGTCTCTTCTGGTTCTGGAGGTTTTTCTTTTAGGATGCGCCATTGTTATTCAATTTTATAGCCTTCGCTATTATTTATTTTTTAATTTCTTTAAAGATGCCCATCTCGGGTCAATCATTTCTTCTTTGTCCTGATCATTCGATGCTTGTTCGTGCTCTTCCGAAGAGTAAATAAGAATAACTTCTTCATCTTCTGATGCTTCATCATCGATTAAAAATCGAGGATGAAGTTTTTTCATCGGAATTTCTAGCCCTATAAATTCAAACATTATTGAAGCCACATTCAGTTTTTGCGTGTCGCGTGGTATAACCATCGCTTCATCCGATAATTCCTTGGTTTCATCACCAAGTTTGTAAATGAATGCAGTCTCCAAATCAATTTGAAAATCGAACATGTCAAGAGACCGATCACATTCTAGCGAAACTGAGCCAGAAATTTTGAACGATGTCTGTAACATTGTATCGGACTTTTCTAATGACACCTTCGCGAGTAATTTCCCCTCGTTAACGATATCATTTTCAAACAGATCAAAGAAATCTCGATCTAAAGTGAATTCAAATTCATGATGCCCATGACTGAGCTTATAAATTTGAACTTCATATTTTCTGAGTATTTTCAATTCTCTTTTTCAAATTCAAGAGTGCAAATGTAAGGAAATATGCGGTAACCTTAAAAGACTGTTCTCGAATTTAACTAATAAAATTTTAAAACTTGGCGTCTTTGAAGCCAAATGCCCCAAATGACTATTGCAAAACCTCATTATATACGAGGGCTGATGATTTTTAATTCATTGCCTTCTGGCATTTTTGTGAGTTCAAAATCTGAGATGAGGATTTCTTTAATTGTATCTTCAAATACATTTAAGTCTAAATGCTCTGTGCACGACATATTGAGTTTAATGTTTTTATGTTTTGAAGCGACAATAAAATCGCTAATTATTTCTAACACGTCATGTTCAATATGAATGGTTTTAGAGGCATCGATTAATACGAAACTGTTTGGTGGCATTTTATTCAATTCCTTTAGAATAGAAGCTTTGTTTAAGAAGGTTACATTCTCTGAAAGGATAATTCTGAAATGATCATCATCTTTTTCTTTAGTTGTTTTTAGTACAAATGGACTGAGGAAGTTTTTTCTTAAAATGATAAAGAAAGCCAATCCCAAGCCAATCCCGATGCCCACAAGTAGGTCTGTGAAGATTATCGCCAATACAGTTACCAAGAATGGTAAAGACTGTTGTGGACCTTCCTTGTACATCTGCTTAAAAATAGAGGGTTTCGCCAACTTAAATCCAACAATCAACAAAATAGCCGCCAAACTAGAGAGAGGGATTAGGTTGAGGATATTGGGGATAAACATGGCCGATACCAGAATAAGAATACCATGAATGAAAGAGGCTACTTTCGTTTGGCCACCCGATTGGATATTGGCTGAACTCCTCACAATGACTTGGGTGACTGGTAGGCCTCCGATAAGACCAGAAACCATATTCCCAACTCCTTGTGCTGTTAATTCCCTGTTGGTCGGTGTTGTTCTTTTTTGAGGGTCTAATTTGTCTGTGGCTTCTACACACAGGAGTGTTTCTAGACTGGCTACAACTGCGATAGTAAAGCCAACTACCCATACTTGTGGATTAGTGATTCCTGTAAAATCTGGAAGTGTAAATTGATTAATAAATCCTCCAATACTGTCAGATACTGGAATTGAGACCATATGCTCTGTACTGATTTCATAATAGCCAGAAAGCACTTTGCCTAAGATAATACCGCCAATGACTACGACCAAGGGGCCTTGTATAATGCCAAAGGCTTTTATTTTTTTCATGAATTTCTGTTCCCAGAGTATCAAAACGAAAAGCGAAAACGCAGTCACTACCATCGCGCCTGGTGTGATGTAATCCATCATGTTAAAGAGCTCAGAAAATGTATTTTGGCCATCGGCCTGAATAAAATCTAAGTCGCCTTCATAGTCTTTGTCATAGCCAAATGCATGTGGTATTTGTTTTAAGAAGATGATAATGCCTATTGCCGAAAGCATCCCTTTGATCACAGATGTAGGGAAATAGTAGCCAACGATACCAGCTTTGAGTATGCCTAGAACGATTTGTAAAAGTCCACCAATCATTACTGCGGTAAGAAATATCTCGAACGAACCGAGTTCATTAATGGCGCTAAGCACGATAACGGTAAGCCCTGCCGCGGGGCCTGAAACGCCCAAATCTGACTTACTGAGTGCGGTAACAATAATACCGCCTACCATACCTGCAATTACACCAGAGAACAAAGGAGCCCCAGAGGCCAAAGCAATGCCTAAACAGAGCGGGACAGCTACTAAAAATACAACCAAACCAGCTGGTGCATCTTTGCTTAGCGTTTTAAATAAATCAGTTTTCATAAAGGCAAAATAATTAGTTCAGCAAACCTGCACTACTTGAAGTAATGGAAAAAATATTTTTACGTGTTAGAGATTAATACTAAACCTGCTTAGGTGGAGGGCTGTATACGTAGAGGGTGGAAATGATTTTTTGGTCAGAAAGGTTTGGCGGTAGAGTTGATAAATTATTTTTTCGAAATTTGACCAAGAAGTGGGTGGGTATAAATGCGTCATCAATTTCATTTCCACGGTCCTCGCTTGTTTCTACATCCATTTCTTGATTCAAATCTGCTAATTCTGTTAAAGAAGACTTATCAATAGTAGCGGTAACTTGAAATTCAAAACCTACTAAAAAGGCCACGAATAAAACCAACGTAGAGTAGTTTATCCATATTTTTAAAGCTGCTGATCTTTTTTGCATTTTTTAAGTTACGAATCTCTTGCCTCAGTTTCAAACCCTATCCTTGGCTAGTTGGTATTTATATCAACCCTTTCTTGTGCGTACAATGTCAATCGCCATGTAGAGTGCCGCTCTCATGCTTGAGGGGCTGGCTTCATTTTTACCTGCGATACCAAATGCAGTTCCGTGGTCTGGAGATGTACGGACTATTGAGAGGCCAGCTGTAAAATTGACCCCGTCTTCAAAAGCAATTGTTTTAAAAGGGATGAGTCCTTGATCGTGGTACATCGCTAAAACGCCATCATATTGCCTGTAGGAGCTATTGCCAAAAAAGCCATCTGCTGGGAAAGGACCGAAAACTAAGTTTCCTTTTTCTCTAAATTCTTTAATAATAGGGCTAATTAATTCTTGCTCTTCACTTCCTAATAACCCGCCCTCACCAGCATGTGGGTTTAAGCCCAAGACGGCTAAGCGTGGTTTGTTGATGCCGAAATCATTTTTGATCGATTGAAGCATCAGGTTAATCTTACTGGTAAGCTTTTCTGGCGTTAACGCTTCCTTAATTTTCATAAGTGGAATATGGCCAGTAGCCACACCCACCCTTAAATTCTCGTTGCAGAGAAACATAAGGCTGTCTTTGGCGCCAAAAGTTTCGGTAAAGAACTCTGTATGGCCAGGGAATTTGAATTGATCGCTCTGGATATTGTGCTTGCTGATTGGCGCAGTGACCACTGCATCAATAACTCCATTCCTTAGGTCTTCTACCGCATATTGTAAAGCCGCCAATGCACATTGACCACCAACCTCATTTTCTTCCCCTGGCTTAACTTCAATATCTTCTTCCCAGCAGTTGACCACATTGGCTTTCTTTTCGTTGAAGTGGTCTCCTTTATTGAATTGATAAAAAGTAAAGCTAGTCGCCTCTAGCATTTTTTTATAATGAGAAAAAGTCTTCCCATGTCCATAAAGCACTATTGTAGCGTACTCATAAAGCTTTTGTTCTGAGACAGTCTTAATAATTACTTCTGGCCCGATGCCGTTAACGTCACCTATGGTGATCCCTATTGTTGGTCTGTATCTTCCTTCTGCTGTCTGATAATTCATTCTGTAAAGAATTTGAGCCTTGCGTAAGCTTTACTAAAAATTAAACTAGGTTTGATAAGCAAAGAGAAAACCGGTTGTTCATTGAATTTTCTGCTTCTAATCTATCAACTTTGTGCAAATTAATGTTTTTCTACAAGATATCTCCATGTCAGCAGTAAGGCCAAAAAAACACCTAGGTCAACATTTTCTTAAAGATTTGAATATTGCGCAAAGCATTGCTCAAGGTCTGTCTGGTCATATGGGTTATACCAAAGTGTTAGAAATTGGGCCAGGAACCGGTGTACTCACTCAGTTTTTGGTCAAAGATAATTTCGATACCACTTTGATAGAGGTAGATAGAGAATCGGTGGCTTACTTGAATCAGCATTACCCACAGTTATCGTCAAAAATAATTTCGGGAGATTTTTTGAAAATTGATATCGAAGAACACATTCAAGAGCCCTTTGCGGTCATTGGAAATTTTCCTTATAACATCTCTTCACAGATATTTTTCAAAGTGCTTGAATTGAAAAATAAAGTACCCGAGGTGGTTTGTATGCTTCAAAAAGAGGTTGCTGATCGACTTGTTTCGCCTCCTGGCAATAGGGATTATGGTATTCTGAGTGTGCTATTGCAAGCCTATTACGATCTTGAGTATTTGTTTACTGTGGGGCCAGAAGTTTTCAACCCCCCACCAAAAGTAAATAGTGCGGTCATTAGACTTAAGAGGAACAGCAGACCAGCCCTGAATTGTGACGAGGTGCTCTTTAAGAGAATAGTAAAGGCTGGCTTTCAAATGAGACGTAAAACCTTGCGCAACTCACTGAAACCAATAAATTTACCCGAAGAATTGAATGGCGAAAAGGTGCTGGATTTAAGAGCCGAAGCACTTTCTGTTGAGCAGTATGTTGAACTCACGAATATGATTTCATCGTGTCAGAAGTGAAAAATGAATTTGAATTATCTAAGGGATACCTTCAAGCCCTAGAAAATGCCATTGAAGAGAAGAATGATGTCTTCATTCGTAATACCATGGAAGGCATCAATTCAGCAGATATTTCTGCGTTGCTGGATGAAGTAGATAGCGATGCGGCTAAATATGTGATTGATATTCTTGAGAACGACATTGGTGCTGAGATTATAGAGGATTTAGATGAGGACACCAGGGCTAAATTCCTTGCTCACTTCAGCCCCAAAGAAGTGGCAGATTACATTACAGAAATGGATTCTGATGATGCTGTTGACATCATTAATGCATTGCCTCCAAAGAAGCGAGAAGAGGTAATCTCTGAGATTACAGACCCCAATACAGCCGCCCACATTAATGAACTTATGCGCTATGACGAAGATTGCGCAGGAGGACTAATGGCGAAAGAAATGATCGTGGCCAATTTGAATTGGACCATCGTTCAGACTATTGAGGAAATTAGAAGGCAGCGTGAGAATGTCGAAAGAATTTATTCGGTGTATGTGGTTGACGATAAGCACAAATTGTTGGGTAAGGTATCGGTAAAAGATATTTTGCTGGCAAATGATACTACTCAGGTCAAAGATATTTTTGATGAAGATATTATTGCTGTTGAAACTTATTTGGATGAAGAAGAGGTAGCCAATATCATGCAAAAGTATGATTTGGATGTGTTGCCTGTAGTTAATTTACAAGGACGATTGGTGGGTAGAATTACCATCGATGATATTGTAGATGTGATCACCGAACAAGCAGAGGAAGACATGCAGCTCATGTCGGGTATTATCTCAGGTGTTGAAGAGGATGACACCATTTGGGCGATCTCTAAGGCGCGACTGCCATGGCTGATTATTGGTTTGTTTGGAGGGATTTTGGGGGCCTTCGTCATTAGAAATTTTGAAGAGCAAATTCAAACGGTTACTGGCCTTGCACTTTTCATTCCTTTAGTCATGGCAACTGGCGGTAATGTTGGGATTCAATCTTCCACATTGGTGATTCAAAGTTTGGCCAATAAGTCTGCTTTTTCTGACACCCTATTGAAAAGGTTAGGGAAGATGTTTTTAGTCGCTATGCTTAGCGGTGTGGTTTTAGGTGGCCTAAGCTTCTTATTTGTACACCTCTATGGCGAAACTCACCTTGGCTTAGTTGTCGCAGTGGCTTTGCAAGCAGTGATTTTATTGGCCTCATTCACGGGTACCGTTACACCTCTAGTCCTCGATAAGATGGGAATCAACCCAGCTTTAGCCTCAGGGCCATTTATCACAACCACCAACGATATTCTTGGTATTGCCGTCTATTTAATGATAGCCAACTTACTACTCTGATCATGAAGAATAAAAAATGCCTCATTATAGATGACATGCATGAAAGCATAGTTCCTTTGCTTTCAGGTATAGGCATTGAAGCTAATTATCAACCACTTATTACTAGACAAGCGCTGCTTCAGATGATTGGTGATTATGAAGGCATTCTTGTTCGAAGCAAAACGGAGATAGATCGTGAATTGGTAGACGCGGCAACCCAATTAGAATTTATAGGCAGGGCAGGGGCGGGGCTAGATAAAATTGATGTGCCCTACGTAGAGTCCAAAGGAATAGAAATATTGAATGCCCCCGAAGGCAACCGAGATGCACTGGCAGAACATGCCATGGGGATGTTACTGGCCCTTCTGAATAATTTAGGCAAATCAGATAGCGAAGTAAGAGACTGGATTTGGGATAGAGAAGGCAACAGGGGTACGGAATTGAGCGACAAAACCATCGGTATTGTCGGTTATGGCTATATGGGGCAAGCCTTTGTGCAAAGACTCCGAGCTTTCGATTGTAGAGTGTTGGTGTATGATAAGTATAAAAAAGGTTTTGGTACAAAGAATGTAGAAGAAGCCAGCCTAGAAAAGATTTATGATAAAGCAGATATTCTCAGCTTACACGTGCCTTTGACAGCCGAGACTAAAGGTTGGATCAATAAGGACTTTATCGATAAGTTCAGAAAAGACATCCACCTATTGAATACGGCACGAGGAGAGGTTTTACCAATTAAAGACTTACTTCAATTAATGAACTCGGGAAAAGTAAAAGGCGCGGCACTGGATGTGTTAGAAAAAGAAAAATTTGATCAACTGACGGAAGAACAAAAGGCTGTTTTTACTGACCTTTTCTCAAGAAAAAATGTGATTCTATCTCCTCATGTTGGTGGCTGGACTTTTTCGTCCTACAAACGAATCAACGAAGTATTGATTGGTAAAATAGCCTCATATTATAAGATTGCTTGATGTGGTGCCAAACGTACCTCGCACTAGTCATTTACCCTAAAGAGATAGCTCAGCTCGACCTGAAACATTCCACCTCTGTTGTCAATGAAATATTGATCAGCCGGTGTTTCACCAAGGCCTAAATAGTCACTTACATGGGTGAGCCTACCTTGGGTACTTGAATCAAAAGATTGTAGTCGGATAATAAAGAAGTTACTTACGACCCGCAAGTAAGCGTAGCATTCCTTGAATCAATAAAAAAACAACCTTTTAGACATGCTCTTCTTTATTTTTTATGTCACAGCCTACCGCCATTTTAGGTTGGATTAAGAATCCATCTTGAAGACTTTAAAAAAAATAGGCTTTTTTATTGGGGTGGTCTGCTGCATTGTTAGCTCGCTCTCAATAGAGATTTGAAAGGTCACTACGGCAAATGTTAATTTAAAACCACTTGAAGTAACAAAACTGATGCTATCGTGTTGAAAAAGTGGGACACTAGCGTGAAGCATCATAGGAATAATTGGGGTAGTGAAACTCAAATCAACCCCTTTACTTGACTAGAATTAATGCCTAATGACATGGCTAAATCTCTTCCGAAACTATATTCATATTTTAGTACACCCACCAATAAACCAGCGCTGATCGATACTTTATTATTGATCAAGTAGCTCGTGGATAAACCAATTCCCAGAGATATTCCTTGCCTTCGGCCAAAACAACCCAGCTTATCAAATGTATTCGAGGTCGACTTGTTCACTTCTACCGGCCTATCTAGCATGCCGCTGGCCGTAAACGTTACGCTTGACCGAAATTACGCATCCTGTTATTGAGCGATCAGGGAATGACAATAACCTATAAGTCCTAAGCAGTAGGTGAGTGAAAAAACAAGCATTTGGATTCGAGACACTATAAAGGTTATGAAAGAGAAAATTATTTTTACTTTAATATTATATTGATTATTATATTAATTATTATATTAATTTTTAGTGTTAAAAATTAATAATGTTTGGGTCAGTTTTCATTCTTTTGGTAGCTGGGTTTTGCTTTTATCAAATTATGTGAAGCTAGGAGACTAAAGAATTTTTACTTAATTTTGGTTCATCTTATCGTCTTAACGGGCGATTTTGTGTTTAAAGCAACGGTTTTCATTCGAGGCCGTTATTTGTTTTTTATAGCGTTAACAGATTAAACAAAAATACTTATGGCTGGAATTTCATACTATACTGAAGAAGGCTTACAGAACTTAAAGGATGAGCTCTTTGAGCTTAAAACAAAGGGTAGGCCTGATATGTCTAAGCAGATTGGTGAGGCACGTGATAAAGGCGACTTGAGTGAAAATGCAGAATACGATGCCGCTAAAGATGCTCAAGGGATGATGGAGATGAGAATCTCTTTGCTCGAAGGTTTATTGGGTGATGCCAGAGTGATGAAGGATGAGAATGTAGACCTTTCAAAGGTCTCGATCCTTTCTACTGTAAAAATCAAGAATATTAAGAACGGAATGGAAGTGAAATATACTTTGGTTTCGGAAAAAGAAGCAAACCTTAAAATGGGTAAAATCTCTTATGAGTCACCAATCGGCAAAGGCTTGATGAATAAGAAAATAGGAGAAGTGGCAGAGATAATTGCGCCTGCTGGTAAAATGGAATTCGAAGTATTAGACATTACCTTAGAGTAATATGGCAAGCATTTTCACGCGTATCATCAATAGAGAAATCTCAGGCTATATCGTAGCTGAGGATGAAAATCACATCGCTTTTTTAGATGTGAGCCCTCTCAAAATTGGACATACACTCTGTGTGCCTAAGCAAGAGGTGAACTATATTTTTGATATGGATGAAGATGCTTATTTACAATTACATTCTTTCACTCAAAAAGTAGCCAAAGCGGTGGAGGCTGCCGTGCCTTGCAAAAGAATTGGCGTGGCCGTAATCGGCTTAGAAGTACCCCATGTACATATCCATTTAATCCCTCTTGCCAATATTTCAGACATTGACTTTAGTCAACCCAAACTTACATTAGAAGACAATGTGATGGCCGAAACTGCTGAAAACATTAAGCGCAACTTTAAAGATTAAGATTTCTTTAATCTATCAGGGTTATCAGCTAAAAAGGATTTCCAACTTTTGTTGCCACTTTGCTGACTCCCACCTTGAAAGTGATGGCAAACGGCTACTGCCAACGCATCAGTTCCATCTAACAGCTTAGGGAGAGTTTCGATTTTCAGTAAAGTCTTTAACATTGCTGCAACTTGCTCTTTAGAAGCATTTCCATTACCTGTCACAGATTGCTTTACTTTTTTAGGGGCATACTCAGTAATTGGAATGTCTCTCGCTAGGGCGGCCGACATGGCTACACCTTGCGCTCTGCCTAACTTGAGCATCGATTGGATGTTCTTCCCAAAAAACGGAGCCTCCAAAGCCATTTCATCAGGGTGAAACTCCTCAATGACTGAGGTCACACGTTCAAATATTTTCTTCAATTTAAGTTCATAGCCAGTGTATTTACTCAAATGGATCACACCAAATTGTAGCAAGGTTAGTTTTTTACCTTTGACTAAAATAAGCCCATAACCCATCACACTCGTGCCTGGGTCGATTCCTAAAATGATTTTTTCTTTGGCGACCTCTTTATTCAATGGCATATGCGCAAGATATATAAAGCTATTAGCTTTTTGCCATTCATTTTTAGGTTTTCAATTGAACTTGCTTCTTGCTTTCTTTGCCTATGTTCTATTGGCTCCTCGCTATTTGTGCTTCCTACATTATTGCTTTAATCATACTTGCATGGCAATGGAGGCAGTTAGAAACTTATGAACCTTCACTGGCTACCGGGCAATTGATCTCCGTCATTGTCCCTTTTAGGAACGAGGCATTGAATATGGAAAGACTATTGAGCGCACTTTTGATTCAATCCTATCAAAATTTCGAAGTCATTTTTATCAACGACCACTCCGAAGATGACTCAGTAGCCTTACTAGAGGCCCTTCTTAAAGGTCAAAGGCTTCTTAATTTTACCATTCTTAATCTTGAAGGTATTGAGGGCAAGAAAGCAGCGATTACCAAAGGTATCGCTGCAAGTAAGGGGGCGCTTATTGTGACAACAGATGCTGATTGTTGGTTTGAAAGCAATTGGCTGGCATCGATGGTCTCGCATTTTGAGCGTGAAGACGTGATGATGGTGACTGGCCCGGTAATTTTAGAGGGCAATTCCTTTTTTCAAAACTGCCAACGGATAGAGTTTGGTGCGCTTTTAGCGACTTCTGCTTCGTTAATTCATATGGGGAAACCCACTATGGCCAATGGCGCTAACTTGGCGTACCGTAAATCTGCATTTGTTGAAGTCGAAGGATTCAAAGGCATTGATCAAATCCCTTCTGGTGACGATGAACTCCTTATGATGAAAATTGTAAACAACTATCCTAATGGAATTTGCTTCGCTAAATCGGCAGAGGCAGTGGTGAAAACCCAAGCCTTGCGCCAGTGGTCAGCGTTTAAGCAACAAAGAAAACGCTGGGCGAGTAAATGGAAAGTAGGGAAGAGAATCTCTACCATCGTTGCTGCCCTTTATGTTTATTTAATTCAAGTTGCGTTTGTAGCAGTCATCGGCCTATCGGTATTTGATATTCAGTATTTGCCTTTGGTATTGATCATTTGGTTTGTCAAAATAGTATGCGAATGGATTTTAGTCCAAAATTATTTTTTTTCCTTGAAGCAGAGGTTTTCAAATTGCCATTTCCTTGTACTTCAAACCTTTTATCCTTTTTACGTACTTTACTTTGGTTTGCTGGCTAATTTTGGGACATTCAGTTGGAAAGGCAGGAGTTTCAAGATTTAGCAGAATAATTATGACCGATGAAGAGTTTGATGTTTTAGATGAATTGTACTTCGTACAGTCTTTCGACTTTCTGAAAGAAGAGTCAAATCTGAATAGTGAAATACTCACTTTGACTTTAAAAGCGCTAATTGAAAAAGGATGGGTCAAATGTTTTGCCGACCGCCCCGCTTTAGTGCCAATTCACGAAAAATCATTGGGCAAGGAATGGGAGACTTACTTCTATTTAGCGACTAAAGATGGTCTGCTAGCTCACAACGGCCGATAACAATTATGGACAATACTTTACAACGTAAATTTTATAGAAAAGAAATGGAAGTGAACGCACTGCTTGAAATTACTCAAGCAGTGAATGAAAACATGCCTGAATCCGATCTTTATAAAATTTATGAGTTCACCCTTCGGGCCAACCTTCAGTTGGCTAAAATGGTTCTTTACGTCAAGGATGATGATTGGGAATGTAAGGTGCAGTTCGGTACTAAAAAGGATTTTAACAAAATCCCGCTCGATTCTACTTGCCTAGATTTTAAAACGATCATTGATGTTAAGAAAGCTGACCTGACTATTACCTGCTTTAGTGAGTTCGATATCATCATTCCAGTCACACACAAAGATAAATTATTGGCTTTCTTATTTATCAAAACATCTAGTTCTGAAAGTGAAGTAGACACTACTTTTATTCAGGCATTGAGTAATGTGATTTTGGTCGCTATAGAAAACAAAAGATTGGCCAGAAGGCAATTAGAGCAACAGGCAGTGCAGCGTGAAATGGAAATTGCACGCGATGTTCAGAATTATCTTTTTCCAGACGTATTGCCTGATACCGAAAAACTACAGATCAAGGCCTATTACAGGCCATGCAAGACCGTTGGGGGAGATTATTATGATTACCTTCCTATTGCAGGTCATAATCAGTTCATGGTTTGCATTGCCGATGTTTCTGGTAAAGGGATGCCAGCGGCCATACTCATGTCTAATTTTCAGGCCGTGTTGCGCACACTCATCAGGAGTGAAAAAAGCCCGGAAGAGGTGATTAGAGAATTGAATTATCAAACCTGGAAAAATGCGAGAGGCGAGAATTTCATCACTTTTTTCATGGCGGTCTATGATTTCGATCGCAAAAGCCTGAGGTATATTAACTGTGGTCACAACCATCCGGTCTTAATTACTAAAAGTGGGCTGACTACGTTAAACGAAGGCTCAACTATTCTAGGTGCCTTTGATCCATTGCCATTTTTAGACATGGGCGAGGTAAACGATTTGGATGATTTCTCATTATTCATGTTTACAGATGGTCTTACAGAAACTTTTGATTTGGCTGACGAAGAGTTTGGTCAAGAAAGACTCGAACAATTTTTACTTGCCAATAAGGATAAGCCATTGCAAGAAACGCATGACGATTTGATGGTTGCACTAGAAAGTTTCAAAAAAGGAAATTCCTTTGGAGACGATCTTACTTTTCTATCTTGCAGGGTAAACAATGTTACTTCATAAAACTCCCTTATTGCTTCAGTGGCTTTACCCAAACTTAGTTTGGAAAATGAAGACTGATGCCAAAATTATTTACCTCACCTTTGATGATGGGCCAATCCCAGAAGTGACCCCTTGGGTGCTCAACACTTTAGATAAATTCAATGCAAAGGCAACCTTTTTTTGTGTTGGCGATAACATCAAGAAATATCCAGAGGTTTTTAAACAAGTAGTTAGCAAAGGGCATTCCATTGGTAATCATACATTTAGCCATTTGAATGGTTGGAAAACAGAGCGCACCGTTTACCTCAAGGATTTTTTGAGCTGTGAACAAGAGCTTCGGAATAAAGAGATGACTTCAAACCTTTTCCGACCGCCATATGGTCGGATTACGCCAAAGCAGATAGGGCAACTTAAGTCGAGGCAAATTATTATGTGGGACGTGCTTTCTGGTGATTTTTCAAATAAAATTCAGCCAGAGCAAGTACTGGCAAATAGTATTAAGTATTCTAGCGAGGGATCAATTATTGTTTTTCATGATAGCTTAAAAGCCTTCAAAAATCTTAAATATACTTTGTCCCAATATTTAGAGCATTTTAGTCAACAAGGTTACCAATTTCAATCCCTATGACCATTGCCATTATTATTATTTTTAGCGTAGTGCTCTGTATTAACCTGTGCCTGCTCCTCCTTTTTTGGCTTAATTTCAAAACTTACAATCAGGATTTAGAAGCCTTCTCTTGGCCTTCTATCTCAATTTTAATCGCTGCGAGAAATGAAGAACAACACTTGAAGAATTGTGTCGATGCCATTCTCAACCTTGATTACCCAAAAGAAAAAGTACAAATATTAATTGGAAACGATGCCTCCGAAGATGCAACTCAAAGTATTATCGACCTATTAAGAGAACAAGACAGTCGAATACAATCAGTTATAATAGAACAGGGGTATAAAGGCTTGGTGGCTAAGTCCAATGTAGTCGCTCAGCTGGCGAAGAAGGCGGAGGGTGAACTGCTGGTTTTCGTTGATGCAGACATTACGGTTACCCCTAATTGGCTGAAAGAGATGGTTTACCCTGTCACCAAAGGAGCGGATTTAGTAAGTGGCTATACCGCTGTTTTTAGTCCCAATGGATTTGCCAGTCTTCAGGCCGTAGATTGGAAAGGAAGTATTTTTTTGGTGAAGGTGATGGCTGATCTTGGTTTTCCGGTGACTGCTTTAGGGAATAATATGCTCATTCGGAAGTCTGCCTATTTGAGCATTGGAGGATTCGAAAGTGTAGGGAGAACTAAAGTTGAAGATTTAAAAATCAGTAAGGCGCTCAGGAAAGCGGGTTTCAAAGTAGTACAAATCGTAGAGGCCTCTGCCCAGGTTTTTACTCAGCCCATGCATACCTTACCTACTTTGTTTTCTCAGCGCAGGCGATGGTTAAGCGGTATTCTACAATATCGGTTAGTATTAGGGCTCATTTTAAGTGTAGAAAGGCTTTGTCTGCCCATATTATTGATTCTTTTGATTTTTGCTGATGCAGCTTATGCAGGTCAATTGATTGGTCTTTTTGTCTTCTTCTTGGCAACCGAAAAAGCAAAGACTACTTTGATGGATATGAAATTGGGCAGCGGGAATAAAAGATCATTCTTTTTCGAGCCCATATTTATCTCCCTTTTAAATACATTTGCCCTACTAAGTTTAATAGTAGTACCAAAGGTGACTTGGAAAAACAGAAGGAATTAGAAAATGATAGAAACCCACGCTCATATTTATTCCGATCAATTCAAAAGTGATATTGAGCAAGTACTCGAATTAAGTAGAGAGGCTGGAGTAGAACGGATCTACATGCCCAATGTTGACCATGCTTCCATCGATGAGATGCTCAACCTAGAGAGAAAGCATGCGGGGTTTTGTATCGCGACAATGGGCCTTCATCCATGCTCAGTAAAAGCTGACTTTCAGAAGGAGCTATACATTGTTGAAGAATGGCTGTCGAAAAGAGAGTTCGTGGCATTAGGCGAAATGGGTACCGACTTGTATTGGGATAAAACATTTATCGATCAACAAATTGAAGCCTTCACAATTCAAGTCGAGTGGGCTAAAAAGTACCAGAAGCCGATCATTATTCATTGTAGAGAATCCCTCGACATGACCATTGATCTAGTAGAAAAACTAAAGGAAGATAGTTTAACAGGTGTTTTCCATTGCTTTAATGGGACCACTAAGCAGGCAGAGCGAATCGATAAGTTAGGTTTTCATATAGGCTTAGGTGGTGTCACTACCTTTAAAAACAGTGGAATGGATGATGTGATCCCCGCGCTTAATCTAAAGACTATTGTGTTGGAGACAGATAGCCCATATTTAGCACCAGTGCCCCACAGAGGCAAAAGAAACCAACCCAGTTATTTGACCTTCATTGCTCAAAAAATTGCTGACCTGAGGAAATGTCCAATAGAGGCAATTATTGATATAACGACAGAAAATGCGAACACTTTATTCAAAGTGAAACCATGATTACTAATTTACACCACAGCAATTCTCCTAGGGCCTCCATCCTGATAATTTATACAGGGGGTACTCTGGGGATGGATTATAATGAAGACGGGGTACTTGTGCCCTGTAATTTCGAAAGAATTTTAGACCGTGTACCGGTGCTCAAGGAATTGAACATCAATCTTTCAGTTACTTCTTTTAGCCCCCCCATAGATTCGTCTAATGTTAATCCTGAACATTGGGTGCATATAGGCTCCTTAGTCACTGATAATTACGATAATTTTGATGGGTTTATAGTGCTCCATGGTACTGATACTATGGCCTATTCCGCTTCTGCCCTAAGTTTTATGCTTCAGGGCCTGAGTAAGCCTGTAATATTCACGGGTGCACAGTTACCGATTGCTTTGCCGAGGTCAGATGGCCGAGAGAATTTTGTTACTGCCTTAGAAATTGCCGCTGATCGGATGGAAGGTGTCCCTGTAATTTCCGAAGTATGTATTTTTTTCAACCACTTATTGCTACGTGGTAACCGTTCGAAGAAAGTTGAGAGTCGTCATTTTGATGCTTTTGAGTCTGAGAACTACCCCGTTTTAGCAGAGGCGGGCATAGTAATCGACTATAACTTTTCAGTATTAAAGCAATTCGATAAGGCTGCTGAATTAACCTTTTATTCGAGCTTGAGCACCGATATTTTAGTACTCAAACTCTTCCCCGGTATTAGTGAGAAAGTTGTCTGTCATAGCCTAGCATTAGAAGGGTTAAGAGGGGTAGTGATGGAGAGCTATGGGTCTGGGAATGTCCCTCACCAGCCTTGGTTCTTAGGTTTACTAGAGAAAGCAGTAAACGAAGGGGTAGTGATATTGAATGTTTCACAATGTGATGGCGGGAATGTAATTCAAGGGAAATACGAAGCCAGTAGTGCCCTAAATAACCTTGGGGTAATCAGCGGTCGCGACTTGACCACCGAGGCAGCAGTAACAAAAATGATGTATGCGATAGGGGGCTATAATAATCCTGAAGAAATCAGAAGATGCTTAGTTCAATCTATCTCTGGTGAGATGGACTAATTTTAGATAATAAAAAAAAAAAACGCGCGCTTGCATAAAGGTTATTTTATCGATTTATTTGTCGCTGTGCAGGAAGCGCATTTTACCTGAGGAGAGGTGTCCGAGTGGCTGAAGGAGCACGCTTGGAAAGCGTGTATACTCGAAAGGGTATCGAGGGTTCGAATCCCTCTCTCTCCGCTGATCAACTAAAAATTTAAGTATAAGTTTCTTTTAACCATTATTATTAATAATTTCGAAACCGTTTTAACCTTTATTAATCAAAACTAGACTATGAAAAAGTTATTCTCAATATTGATGATCGTAGGCATTTTGTCGATTGGATTCAATACATATGCTCAGCAAGGAGCAGATTCCACAGCCACAGAAGAAGCTACCGAGCAAGTAGTAGACGATTACCCAGAAACTTCAGATTATTCTGATGAAATGGCTGAAGAGCCAGCAGATTCTTTTGATCAAGTAATAAAGCAAAAATTTATCCAAGGAGATCCAACTTTTATGTCTCCAGTTTTAATCTGTTTGATCTTAGGCTTAGCCATCGCTATTGAAAGAATCATCAGCTTAAATCTTGCAACAACTAACACTAATAAACTTTTGAGCAAAGTAGAAGATGCTCTTCAGTCTGGTGGTATAGAAGCTGCTAAAGAAGTAACTAAGAGCACAAGAGGCCCCGTTGCTTCTATTTTCACTCAAGGTTTAATGCGAATGTCAGAAGGTATTGAAATGGTTGAAAAATCAGTGATTGCTTATGGTTCTGTTGAAATGGGTAGACTAGAAAGAGGCCTAGTATGGATTTCTCTTTTCATCTCTCTTGCCCCAATGTTGGGTTTCATGGGTACTGTAATTGGTATGATTGGCGCTTTCGATGCGATTGAAGCCGCTGGTGATATTTCTCCAGGTCTAGTAGCCGGTGGTATTAAAGTAGCCCTACTGACAACAGTAGCTGGTTTGATCACTGCCATCATTCTTCAATTGTTTTACAACTATTGCGTGTCTAAAATTGATTCTATTGTTAATTCAATGGAAGACGCTTCGATATCGCTAGTTGATATTCTTTTGAAGCACAAATTATCTAAGTAATTAACCTGAAAACGCATTATTATGGATCAGGAACAACTAATTGATTTAGGACTGTACGCATCATACATCTTACTAGGTGTAGCGGCAGTTGCTGCCATAGGAATGAATTTCGTTAATGCATTTAATAACCCAAAGACGCTTGTTAAAAGTGGGATTGGTATTGTTGCATTGGCCATAGTATTCTTTATAGGATACTCACTGGCTCCGACCGAAATTGATTTGGTAAGCCAAAGGGCTTTCGAGGCAAATGATGTAGACCCTTCGGCTGCTTCTACATTAACCACTTACAAGCTTATTGGTGGTGCAATGACCACGACACTCGTTTTAATAATTGTAGCGGTCGTAGGTTTGATTTATTCATCTGTCTCAAGAGTATTTAAGTAATTATTATGGCAAGAAGTAAGGACAAAGGAGGGCAAGAAGTAAATGCAGGCTCAATGGCCGATATAGCATTCTTGCTGTTGATTTTCTTCCTAGTAACTACTCAAATTGCAACCAACAAAGGTCTTACTTTGCTACTTCCTCCTAAGCAGGAAGATGACGAACCCCTAGAGGTGAAGCAGCAGCAAAGAAACATCTTTAAAATTCAAGTGAATTCACTTGATAGACTGTTGGTGGAAGATGAGCCACTAGGGGATGTCTCAGAAATAGGTAACATGGTTTATGAGTTCATCATTAACTTTGGAAATCCAGGAGACGTTAAAAGAGGATCAGATGAGGTGAGTGATAATGAGACTTATGCAACATTACCACCCTCAATGAAGGCGTTCATTCGTAATAATTTGAGTTCGACAGAGTCATCTGATGGACCAAGTACTGCGATTGTATCCTTGAAAGCAGATAGAGGAAGTAGCTACGAAATATTTATTGGTATTTTGGATCAACTCAATGCTGCTTATAATCGAGTGTATGGTGAGAGAGTAGGATTAACTGCTGAAGAATTCAGAAAGTTAAATCGAAATGATCCTAGAGACTTGGATTTATACGAGAGAGCACGAAGTGGTATTCCAAAAGCTATTTCAATCGCAGAACCAACTAAAGTAGGAGGATAATATGTCTAAGTTCAAAAAGAAAAGTAGCGCGACACAGGAGATTCCAACCGCAGCTTTACCTGACATTATTTTTATGCTCCTCTTCTTTTTCATGGTGACAACCGTGTTGAGAGAAACTGAGATACTTGTAAAGCAAGAGATTCCTAGAGCTGATCAATTGGTGAAGCTAGAGAAAAAGAAGCTTGTTACGTATCTCTATGTTGGAGAACCGAAGGAAGATCAATTTGGTACTGAATCGTTGGTTCAAGCCAATGACGCTTTCATTGGAATAGATGGTATCATCCAATGGGTGAATCAGGAGAAAGATAAACTTTCGGAAGCAGAGAGAGATCAGATTACGATTTCTATGAAGGTTGATAAAAATACAAAGATGGGCATCATCGTTGATATTCAGACCCAACTCAGAGATGCGAACGCTAGGAAAATTATGTATGCGACTCCTCAAAAGTCGAATGACGGAAACTAGAAATTAATACTACTTATATAAAAAAAAGGCGACCAAATTGGTGGCCTTTTTTTATGCCTAAAATTCAAACAAAAGAGAGGAAGTTTGCAATCTTTTGTCATGTCATTTGCAGTGATTAAGGGTGGCTTCTATTTGAAATGTCTTATTTTTATCTTACCATCATGTGCTTATTAATTTTGAATAAAAAATCATAATGAAAGCCCTATTCACAATTGTCATTTTAATGGCAAGTATAATTGTTCAAGCTCAAATAGTGAAGATTGAACCCGCAACTGCCAGCGCTGATGACGAGATAAAATTAATTTACAATGCCACTTTGGGCAATGGTGATTTGGTTGGCGCAGCGAGAGTATACCTCCATTCAGGAGTTGTGACAAGTGCTCCTTCAGGTACAGAGTTTAACAATGTTAAAGGCAATTGGGGCCAAGACGATGGAGTAGGCTTAATGACCAAAGTGCCTGGTGAAGCTGATCAATGGGAAATCACACTTTCGCCATCGGCCAGAGAATATTATGGAGTTGGCGATGGGGTAAATATTTTTAGGTTAGCCATGGTGTTTAGAAATGCCGATGGCGCTATCAAAGGATCGGGTACCGAAGGCACATTTCAAGGGGGGAGTGTTATTGCCAATGGGGATATTTTCGTTGATCTTGCTGTGGCAAAGTTTGTTGTTCTGAATACTCCTGTTGATCAAGATTACTTTTTAGGGGCGAACGAGACTATCATGATTTCTGCTACTGCTTCTGCCGATGTTTCATTGATGGAGCTCTTGATCGATGAAGGAAGTGGCTTCGCCCAAAAGACACTGGTGACTACCGGTAGAACAATTCAATATGATTTTGCGCCCACTACTGCTGGAAGTAAAAAAATAAAGGTGACCGCCACAATTGCTGGCGAAACAGTAGCGGCATCGAAGACTATTTCAGTCAACTTTGTTTCAGAGACTAAAGTACTTCCCTTGCCATCAGGCTTAGAGAAGGGTATCAATTACAGTGCTGATTTAAGCCAAGTGTCTTTGGTGTTAGAGGCACCCAATAAAAGATTCGTTTATGCCGTTGGAGATTTTAGTGATTGGGCTGTCAATGCTGATTATCTGATGAATAAAACACCTGATGGGGAGCTGTATTGGATTACGCTCACAGGGATTACACCTCAGCAGAAATATGTATTCCAGTATTGGGTAGATGGAACAATCCTAGTAGGCGATCCTTATGCTGATGAAGTGGCAGATCCATGGAATGACAAGTTTATCGATGCTATTACTCATAGTGATTTACCTGTTTATGACAAGACCGATTATGGTATTGCAACCACCTTTGAGACCGGTCAAACGGAGTTCGATTGGGAAACCTCCGAGACCACTTGGCAGAGACCTGCTAGGGATAATTTGATCATTTACGAACTTTTAGTGAGAGATTTTGTGGCAACCCATAGCTACAAAACCTTGATTGATACCTTAGACTATCTTAAAAATTTAGGCATCAATGCCATCGAGTTAATGCCCATTATGGAGTTTGAAGGCAACGAATCTTGGGGTTATAATCCTTCGTACTTTTTTGCTCCTGATAAGTACTATGGCACGAAGGCTGATTTAAAGAATTTCATCCAAATCTGTCATCAAAATGGTATTGCGGTTATTATGGACATGGTTCTTAACCATGCCTTTGGCCAAAATCCTAATGTGATGATGTATTTTGAAGGGGACAAGCCTGCCGCAAATAGTCCATGGTTTAACAGAGATGCCACGCATCCGTTCAATGTAGGCTATGATTTCAACCATGAAAGCACCTATACACAAGCTTTTGTCGATAGCGTAAACGCCTATTGGCTTAAAGAATACCACGTTGACGGATATCGGTTTGACCTTTCAAAAGGGTTTACCCAAAAGAACAATCCTAATGATGTGAATGCGTGGTCTGCTTTTGATCAGTCCAGAATCGATCTTCTGAAAAGAATGGCTTCCAAGATCCGAGAGGTGGAAAGTGATGCCTACATCATTCTTGAGCATTTCGGTGATAGTCAAGAAGAGACTGTACTCGCGGCAGAGGGAATGGTGCTATGGAGGAATAAAGGCTTCGATTACTACGAAGCGCTTGGCGGAAAAACGAATGTTTCTTTCAGCGGGGCAGAAGCTGCAACTCATGTAAGTTATATGGAAAGCCATGATGAGCAACGCCAACTCTATGAGGTTTTTCAAACGGGTAATGCTCAGGGGAATTATAATACTAGAGACACTACGATCGCCTTGGAACGGATAAAGATGAATGCTGCGTTCTTCTTTACGCTGCCTGGGCCTAAAATGCTTTGGCAATTTGGAGAGCTTGGTTACGACATTGACATTAACTTCAATGATAGAGTAGGGAATAAGCCATTCCCTTGGGGAAATGAAAGTAATAGCCTTGGCTATTATGAAAACCCATTACGGAAATACGTTTATGATGCTTTTTCGGCCATTATTAATTTGAGAACAGATCGAGTGGACGAATTTAAAAGTGCCAATTATACTTACGATTTTTCTGGCGCAGAAAGGAGTATCATCATCGATGGCCCTGACTTGGATATTGTGATTGTGGGTAATTTTGGACTTCAGTCTAATAGTATTTCGCAGCACTTTACAACAGTGGGCACATGGCATGATTTGTTCTCTGGCGAGGAAGTAGAAATCCCACAAACAACTGTGACGATACCGCTACAACCTGGGGAGTTCCATATTTATACTTCACAGAAGATTTCAGAAGGCTTGCCCAATGTAGTTCAGGTCTATCAAAACCCTGTGACTATAAACCCGACAACCTTTGCTTCAAGCGATGAGATCGTAATTACATTCGATGCAGCTAAAGCAGACCCCGATGGTACCGCTGGGTTGGTCGGTGCCGCAGCTGTTTTTATGAACGCTGGAATAGTGTTTAGTGATGTAAATTCTGAAGTCCTTCAAAACGTAGTCAATAGCAGCGCAGGACAGATGACGAAAGTAGCGAATGAGGCTGATCAATGGGAAATAAGGCTTACTCCTTCAGCTTACTTTAGCATCAGTAGTGGAGCGCCCGTAAGGATTGGAATGACGTTTAGAGATGCCGCAAGTACTAATTTTGGAAAAGGCTTTAGAGGATCGGTTGTGTTTTTTGATTTAGCACTCAACGGTAAGCTCATCACGATTACACCATCATTTTTCGATCAAAATACAGAAATCACATTGACCTTTGACGCCCGTTTTGGAAACAAAGGCCTGGTTGGAGCCAGCAAGGTATACATGCATTCGAGTGTTTCACTTTCAGAGTCGAGTACCGAATTTAATGCGAACTATATAGTAGGGAATTGGGGAGCAGATGATGGCCTAGGTGCAATGACCCAAAGCGCTACGAATGCTGACCAATGGGAAATTACCATGACGCCAGCAGATTATTATAGTTTACAAGGTGCAGGTGCTAGACGCTTGACGATGGTCTTTCGGAATGCTGATGGATCGAGAAAAGGTGCGGGGACACCGGGTGATTTTGAAAATGGAGTCGTATTGGCTAACGGAGATGTCATTTATAACATCCCGGGCATAGTAACAGGCATAGAAGATGAACTGCCGAACTTTAGCTATTACCCTAACCCGTCAAACGGACTGATTAATTTTAGCGGAGAAATCCCTGGTAGGGTGCAGGAAATCAAGCTGCAAGACCTTAATGGCAATACAGTATTGACGAAGGCCTTTCCAAGCGGAACTTTAAGTCCCGTTGATGCCAATGCTGTTGCGCCAGGCCTCTACTTAATGAGAATAATTACCGACCGTAAAGGCTACACCTTGAAGGTGCTGATTCAGCAATAATCATCAGTGGTGCTCTTTTTGGGGCATAAAAAAAGGCTGCCTTACTAATTAATTATAGTCATTGCCGCGAAAGCGGTTATCTCCCGATTAAGTTTCTACGTGTTTTCGGAGATTCCCAGTCAAGCTGGGAATGACGTTCTAATTAACCTTTAAAGAAGCCTCTTTTGTTTATCTTATTTAGCTTAATACACCTTTTTCCCGTCCAAATAGGTAGCGTTTACCTTGAGGTTACGAAGCTCTGATTCTGGCACTTTCATCATGTCTTTTTCCGCGATAACGAAATCAGCAAACTTCCCTTCTTCAATACTTCCCTTTTCCTCGTCTTCAAAATTAGAGTAAGCAGCCCAAATGGTCATGCCTCTAAGCGCTTCTTCACGGCTGAGTTTGTTTTCTGGCTGCCATCCACCTGCTGGCCAATTCTCTGCGTCTTGTCGCGCTGTGGCTGCGTGAAAACCATACATCGGATTGATGTTCTCTACAGGAAAGTCACTGCCCAATGCGATATACCCGTTCTGATCAAGTAAGTCTTTAAACGCATAAGCGGTGGCTACCCTTTCTTCACCCAACCTTTCTATCGCCCAATACATATCAGAGGTAGCATGGGTAGGTTGCACTGACGGTATAATATTATATTGACCAAACTTGTCAATGTCCTCTTTGCTGACTACTTGTGCATGTTCAATCTTCCATCGCAAGTCATTGTCTTCGCTTAAGTACTTGCCATAGATATCCAATATGATTCTGTCTGTTCTATCTCCAATACAATGCGTATTCATCTGAAAGCCCATGTCGTAGATCGTTTTAGCCAATTGATCATAGTAGACTTCGTCTTGCAACAAAAACCCACGGTTGCCCACTGCATCGGCATAATCCATCAGCAGGTTAGCGCCTCTAGAACCTAATGCGCCATCACCATACACTTTAAAAGAGCGAACATTGAGATGGTCGGTTTTGATTTTACCTCTTTCCTTGAAGTATTCAATGCTTTCTGGAGAAGGCGCAGCCATTGCGTAGAGCCTCATTTTAAGGTCTCCCGTTTTATTGAGCGAATCGATGAGCTCGATGATATCTACTTCTAGTCCAGCATCTACAATAGAGGTAAGCCCCACTTCAAAGCAGTTTTGTTGCGCCATTAAAAGGGCTTCTACTTGGTCGGCCCTGGTTTGGGTAGGAATGAACTTAGAGATTAAGTCAATGGCATTGTCCACGAGTAAGCCCGTGGCCTCACCGTTTTTATCGAAGTATATTTTACCTCCGTTGACTTCTTTCACCTTGGCGAAAATTTCACTTTGTCCCATTGCAGCACTATTGGCCAAGGCGGCATGACTGTCGATTCTCGAAATCAATACGGGGGTATTCGGGAAGGCCTCATCTAGTTTGTCTTTGGTTGGGAATTCTTTGTCCTCCCAATCATTCTGGTCCCATCCACCTCCTAAAAGCCATGCTTCATCAGGATATTTTTCTCTGTGGGCTTTCAAGAGCTCAATAATTTCATCGAAGGATTTTGAGCCTACGAGGTCAGCATTCTTCAATCCAAGACCATATCGATAGAAGTGGGAGTGCGCATCGAATAAACCTGGATATACAGCAGCCCCTTCAAGGTTGATGGTTTCTTTTGATTCGAAATCTTCAAGAATCAATTCATCTGAGCCTACTCCTATAAACTTCCCGTCTTTGACAGCAAAGGCTGTGGCCATCGAAAAATCATTGTCTACTGTGTATACCGTTGCATTATGGACAATTAAATCCACTTCTGTTTTGCCACCGCAAGACCACAATCCAAATACAATTGCGGTCATCAATACTATTTTCTTCATTCTTCGAATCTTAAATGTTTAACTGAATCGCCAGAATCCCTTAATTCTCTCAAGGAATCTATCCCTATTTCGAGATGATCGTTGACGAAACCACTGGTTACTTTTTTATCACTTTCTTCGGTTTTCACACCTTCGGGAATCATTGGGTTATCAGAAACCAATAAAAGTGCCCCATGAGGAATTTGGTTGACAAAGCCCACAGTGAAAATCGTGGCCGTTTCCATGTCTACTGCCATGGCCCTGATTTTGCGCAGGTATTTTTTAAAAGCCCTATCATGCTCCCAAACCCGTCTGTTAGTAGTGTAGCAGGTGCCTGTCCAATAATCCCTTTGGTGCTTTTTAATCATGGACGAAACCGCCCTTTGTAGTCTAAAAGAAGGCAAAGCAGGGATCTCTGGAGGCATATAATCATTACTAGTGCCTTCGCCACGAATGGCAGCAATGGGTAGAATCAAATCACCGATTTCAGTTTTCTTTTTCAGACCACCGCATTTGCCCAAAAACAAAACCGCTTTAGGGTGGATAGAAGAGAGCAGGTCCATTACTGTGGCTGCCATGGCGCTCCCCATTCCAAAATTAATGATGGTGATGTTCTCCGCGGTGGCTGATTGCATCGGTCGGTCTTTGCCATTGACTTCGACACCAAATTGCTCGGCAAACATATTGACATAATTCATGAAATTGGTCAATAGAATGTATTCGCCAAAATCTTCGTTGGCTACGCCTGTATAACGGGGTAGCCAGTTTTCAACAATTTCTTTCTTGGTTTTCATGTATAGTTTTAAGGTTCAATTACATTTGTCTTATGGACTCGCTCAACTTACCGGCTTATGAATATCGCCTAGAAAAGCGGGAAGGCAAATTAGTTATTTTTGACCCGATAAGGAAAAAGTTTATTGTTCTCACTCCCGAAGAGTGGGTGAGGCAGCATTTCGTCAATTTTCTTGTGCAACACCTCGGTTACCCAATGGGCAGAATGGGGGTCGAGTTGGGTACTAAGTACAATACACTGCAAAAGCGATCCGACATTCTGTTTTATGACCAAGACCTGAACCCACTCATGATTGTAGAATGCAAAGCGCCACATATCAAATTAAATCAGGCGGCTTTCAATCAGATTTCAGTGTACAACAAGACATTGAAGGCCAAGTTGCTGATTGTGACCAACGGACTTCAGCATTACGCATGTTCTTGTGACCACGCTACTTCAGAGATCAAGTTTTTAGAAAATATCCCAAGTTATAAGGAGTTGAAGGTTTGATTGAGGGGGCTGGGGTTTTTTACGTTCAGGCTAAAAAAATAATGCTTATCGACCCGTAGAGTTATTTTTCTACATGTCTGATATTGTTCATTTGATTGTTAGAGCAAAAAATAACGAGCACCTTTCTTCAGTAATAAGGGATTTCAAAAGGTATTCTGCCAAAGGGATTTAAGAGACGTTGAAGGAAGATCAACATGACAGTAGAAAGAATTGGCTGTTATGGATTATCAAAAGTCAGGAAGAAATGAGTAGTTCTAACGTCCATGCTAAGGTTTGGAGGCATGACCATCCCATTCCGCTGGATAGAAATATCATGTTTGAAGAAAGGCTAAGTTATATTCACCTCAACCTAGTAAGACCAGGTATATACTTTATTTCCGAAGATTATATTTATTCCAGTGTTGGAGCTTATGCTGGAGAAATAGGCTTGGTAAATGTTAAGTTAGTTTAGTCGGGACAGAGTCCCTTTTTAATAATTAGTCACAGGTTTGGAAAGTTTGTGATAGTGGTTTGGGTGAGGTCTGAAATAACTATGATTTTTAGTTTGGTTAATTTTTTCTGTGAAAAGACGAATGGGTAATGCTATTCACTAGTTTTAACTCCGTTCTACAATTTTTAACACTATAATCATCTCATAAACTGATAGATACTGGTAAGCTAAAAACTGCTAAGGCTGCGGTAAATACTGAAGAACTTACAGTAAAAACGGCAAAGGTTACGTACGGAAATGCATTGGAGGTGGAAAGAATGCTCAATCTATCTATAGCCAAGCCTATCAAAATCTTATGAATGTTAATAAAGAAAACGGAAAATTGGCGGAAAAAATTGAGCAAGACTCATCTATTGAGGATGCTTTAGGAGGACTTTCACTTGGCTTAACTACTATTGCACGCAGTTTAACAATTCCGGAATTAGTGACAAAAATAAGAAACAGACAATCTAATGCTGCGGAAAAGCTTCAAAATGCTTGGGATATACTTAATGCCAAAAAGAGAATAACGCAAAAGGCAAATACAGTTTTACTAGATGCTAATCTAGCCTTATCTAGTGCTCAAGGCGTTTATGGACAAGCAATTCTTCATGCTGACCCCAATGATTTCAGTGCGGCTTTAGGTATATAGAATATACTTGTTGGAAATTACATGCTCAACAGTGCTCGCAAAAGTATAGAAGTCAATACCATAAAATAACGGCTCTTCGTAAGATGACTGCAAATGCAGTTCCTTCTCATCTTAGTTTTGTATTTAGACAAAGAAATTTAGAGGCTAGGAAGAAGCGATAATAGCAACATTAACCCAATTAGTAAACCTTTTTATCTCGCGCTTCTCTTGAATTTGGCGCACCCTCATCTTGTTGGCCTATAACGCTGGGCTAAATTGCGTTTTAATGAAGCTTAGGTTTTGTTATGAGTCGTTTGATTTAAAAGCAATTTTACCTCTTTCCAAAACACTGCCGAAGCATCGTCAGATTTCTCTACTAATTTGCAATAAGCAATAAAATTAGTTTCAAATAATTCACGTTCCTTAATGTTGTCATGATCAGGGGTAAAATCAATGAATGCCATGTTCCACACGTTAAATTTTCTTTCAGCTATAATATCTTGATATAAAGTTTTAACGTCAGAATGACGCTTATCTTTTTTGACACATAAATAAAGTTCTTCTAATATTGTTCTGTCTCCTTCCAATGCCTGTATAAACCTATGGTTATGATAAATAAGACATCCTGTAATGTCATTTATTTTATTGTATTCTCGTGAAGTTTCTAAAATACTCGAAATATCTTTAGCGGTTAAATCCGGACTTCCAGTTGAATGGTAAACTATTGAATACATAACACATATTTTTTATAATGACTTATAACGCCTTGATAAAAAACTTTGGCTGAACATAAGTAAATATCGCGAAAGTATTTCTTATTAAAAACCTCTGCAAGCACCTCGGAAAGCCTATGGATCTTTAACGACTGTTATCTATTGCCCCCAATCTATGCCTCGTTTCTATTATCTTCATGTGTTCAGGATGGCAGTTCGATTCGTATATTTCCAGTCCCTTTTCCGGTAGTTCTTTCGACTGTGTTCGTTTACCGCTTCGATTCAGAATAAAAGCCTTTAAAAAATACATATCCCCAATTATTGGATGGTCGTCCCGGTGAAAAGGAGTGAAGTTGTCTAGGCTTGGTTAATAAGTGCAAGAACATCGCTGAAATTCCTTCTTTTGAAAGAAAGTTCGCTCTGATTCTTGAGTACAATCCCTTTGTCTGGATTTAGGTCAGAAGTTCGATATTCATAGAGTTGGAGTGATTGATTGAAGAGGGAATCCGCCTTGAAGAATTGTGATTTTCTTGTTGCAAGTAAACAGTGTCCATTCAACGCATTTGCAACCGATAAACTTGAATCCTGATCAGCTTTAATGTTTAGTTCGATTGACTTTTTGTATAGTGTGACAGCAACAAAATTCTGGTCGCTCAGATAATTACGATAGGCAATATTATTTAATAAATCAGTGGCTCTGTCATCAAATAAAAATTCATTAAATATTACAACTATTAGACTTTGTGTTGTACTTTTTCTAGCATCTTCAAACTCACCTTGTCCTATTTCGATTCGGCCAATTGTGGCAATGACATCCGGAAGTTTATCACTGTCAAGGCCGAATTCACACTCATAAACCTTCTTAACGTTGGCAAGCATTTTCGAAGAGTTTTCATAATCACCAACCAAGTAATAATAATACCCTTCCCTTTTAAAATAATCATGATATCTGGCAGTCGTCAATTCAGGGTTCAATCTTATTACTTCCATCCCTTTTTTAATAGGGGCAGTGCTGAATCATAATTTGGGATCTTCATCTAAGTCTCAAATGACAATACATTGCTTTCAGCAATATTTTGATGTTGTTCTCCATATAACTGACTGTAGCAAACCATTGCTTGTCTCGCTTGGTTGAGCGTTTCATTCTGATTATCTAATTTATTTGCAAGAATTGAGCTATATAGGTAGCGTTTGCAGTCAAGTTTGGGTGTTAAGTATGGCTTTAGCTCTTGCAAATATTGGTTAGCCTTAGTTGGTTTATTGTCGGCAAGGGCATTATAAACAAGTTGAAGATAGGAGATTGAATATTTGTCATTTTTGCCTTGGGTAATCTAATCTTTATTGAGTGCCAATATACTTTGTTTTGCTGCTTGGTTTGATTCCTTCCAGTAGTGGGCATCCGCACAGGCAGACGACAAATTACTCAGATAAATAGCTAAGTGACATTTAGGCTTTTAATGCTGTCAGCATTATAAATTATTGCTTTGTTGTAATAGACAATAGCTGAATCCGATTCACCAAGAGCATCATAGTAAATGCCAATATTATTTTTTGAATCTGCCCTTTCAGCTTTCCTGGAATGATTTTGCGCAACTGGATTGATGTTTAAAATAGAATCTGCTTTAAATTGATGAGGGAAAGCAGTCTTTTGCGATTTTTGATGAATTCTTTAGCACTACCAATGTAGAGGATACCTTTGAAATATGCATAACAATCACAAACGGACTGAGTAGATTTCTAAATTCTTACTTTTTAATATCCATCCACATCCAGAAATTGAAAAACGTTTCAAACGACACCGTCTCAAACTACCCTGTAGATTGTAAATTAGTAGAAGACATACCAGCGTTTACCCACAAAATAAAAAAGGGCTGGTCGGATGTTAAAGTAGGTCGCATCTTATTGGCTAAAGAAGGATTAAACGACTTGCTAGACTAATCTTTCATCTACTTTAGTCAAAAATAGATGTAGCTATGCTACAAGATTTATTAAAAAGGTAGGACGATATAAATTAATATAACATAAAAGCAACCAGAACAATACCTGCTGCAGCAACAGGTACTATTATGAGCATGTAGAGGAATGCGATACTATTGGCTTTTAAAAAAGCACCCTTCCATGAACTCTTATAAAAATTTCGTAGTGCTAGCATGAGGTAAATAACAAATGAGAAGCAGATGAGCACTTCTATAGCTTTCGGGATCTGCCATACTTTATTGATCAAAAGAATGGCACAAAAGGAGGTAAATATAAATGTGAAGAAATAAAAGCTAAACACTAAATGATGAGCAAAGGTGGCGGGTTTCCAGTAAAAAAGTTTCAGAAACAAAGCAAAAAGTGGTAAAAGAAGAAACATGGCAATCGGAATAGTATCGTACAAAACCTGAAGTATACCACCGCCTTGTTTTTCATAAAGCTTCAACATTTGTTCATAAAGCCCGCGGTTAAATGCATTTGCCTCCTCTTTCATTCCCATGGCCACAAATTTTTGATTTAATGGCGCCCCGACAGCGATAAGAGAGTCCAATAACTCGCGCTTAAACCCAAATGTTATATTCGCTAACTGCGGATCTGAGCTCATTACCGAATCTAATTCGGCTAACTTTTCATCAGATAAACCAATTAACTTTTGATTTTTTTTGAGGGCCTTTTTGGCCTCATTTATATCTAGTGTATCTGCGTTTACCAGTACAGCGTTCAAGTTATTTTCATGATCAAAGCTTTTTTTAATTGCTTTGGAAACTTCAGTATCTGCTTGCCTAACGGTAAAAGAAAATATAAAGAAAAAGATGACTGATATAAAGAGATAAAATTGCGCAGGATGTAAGTATTTTAAACGTTTCCCATCAACAAACCGCCTAGCCAATACACCGGGCTTTAGCATAAGGGTTGCGAAACTCCTAAAGAATCTAGCATCTATAGAGAAGTAATTTTCTATAGTATTACTAAACAGTACACCAACGGTGAGATTGTCAATCGCCTCTTGCCCACAATAAGGACAGTACTCATAAGACGAATCAAACGTGTGTTCGCAGTTCCTGCAGTTTTCTTTGATTGGCATATGTAATGCTTTCATTAAAAGTACAACAAACTGAAGGTCAAACAAGAACCAGATTTGCAATTATGCTTTAGCATAATATAAACACTTGTAAAAAAAACAAAATCCATTAGAGTGTCTATAGACGAGGAGACCATTGAGGTTTTCGTGATAATGATAGCCATTTTAGAAGAAGATACAGGTATGTCAATAACAGCTTTATACAATTGGGCTATTGTTCACACCGGAAGGTCTGTGTGTTTTTTGGTGCTTTAGTAATCTGTAGTTGCTTTCGTTCAGTATAAGAAACATAGGGTAGTTGATAAGCACTTTCGTGTCGGTCTATTACTGAGCTAAGTATAAATATCTTGCTTTTATCTTTTCTTCAATAGACGTGAAACTTTATATTTAGCGGACTTTGTAAACATGCACAGACCTTTCGATTTAGCACAAACGACCTATGTTTTTTATACATTTTTACCCACTGGCTTTTCTTTCGGTTAACTTGCTAGTGTTGGCAGATGGCATACTCTTTTGCAATTTTTGGCTTGTGTTTTGGCTGAAGCGAATTGCAAATATATATGGCTTTTAGTGGTGGCTTTTTAGCAACAACTTTTATTCTCTTGAATTGGCGGACAAGCGACTGTTCCGTAGGAGCAATAAACACAACAATCTCCTTCTTTTGGTTTTAGAACTTTTTTACAATTCTCACACTCGTAAAAAAACTGACAGGCATTTGTAGGCATATTTTCTACTTTTTTATGTCTGCAGTAGGGACAAGTAATTTCTGATTTTAACTGGACTTCCATTAATTTTCTTTTTTGTCAGTTACTTTATAACCTGTCAAGTTAATGGCTTTCTCAATTTCCGTCTCATTGGTTTTTGTTTTGTCAAATTCAATGATTGCGTTTCCATTTTCGTAAGATGCTTGTGAGATTACAATTCCGTTGAGTTTATTTACTTCGTGATTCACGTGTTCTTCGCAACTCTCACAAGTCATTCCACTGATTTTAAACTCCGTTGTTTTAATGTCCGATTTGTCAATGACTATTATTTGCTTTTCTGTATTGGGGTAAAAAACTCCTGAATAGTATGGGAAAGCCAACATCACAATTGCAAATACAGTGACAATCCCTAAAAACTTTCTTGATTGAGTAAATTTCGGTTTTTCGTCCGTGTCACAGTCACAGTCAATTTCTTTTTGAGGTTTTAGTTTTTGATACCAAGCAAAAGCAAGAACTAAAATTGTTAGACCAATGAGATAAGGTCTGAAAGGGTCTATCCAAGAA
>JBLIES010000012.1:0-36215 GCA_047633135.1 Roseivirga sp. | reverse complement strand
GCGAGAATCCCAGATAATGTCACCTATAACGAGGCGGCCTTTACTGTAATAGGTGCCATTGGCCTACAAGGAATTCGTCTTTTTAACCCAACAATGGGAGAGACTGTAGTGGTAATCGGTCTAGGCCTGATTGGTTTGATCACAGCTGAGTTGTTGATGGCGAATGGCTGCGATGTAATAGGTTTTGATTATGACCAAACCAAAGTAGATATCGCTAAAGCTAAAGGCATAAAAGCAGTTAATCTGAGCGCTGGAGCGGATCAAGTAAAAATAGTTGAAGATTATACTAATGGAGTCGGTGCTGATGGAGTGATCATTACCGCTTCCAATAAAACAAATGACATAATTTCTAATTCGGCAAAGATGAGCCGAAAACGTGGTCGTATTATTCTTATTGGGGTTATTGGATTAGATATTTCCAGAGCTGATTTCTACGAAAAAGAACTTACTTTTCAAGTGTCATGCTCATATGGCCCAGGCCGTTATGACGATGATTATGAACAAAAAGGTCAGGATTATCCTCTTGCTTATGTGCGTTGGACGGAGAAGAGAAACTTTCAAACTGTTTTAAGAGCGATCTCTAATGGGAGGCTTGACGTAAAACCCCTTATTACTGAGGAGGTGCCGTTAGCTGATTTTGACAAAATCTACGGAAACATAGGGACGTCTAAATCAGTAGCCTCAATTTTAGTTTATAGTAATCAAGAGGAGATCCCGACAAGAAAAGTAGAGGTAGGGGCTGGAAAAGGAAAAGGTGGTGCATTAGGAATCGTTGGGGCTGGCAATTTTACCAATGCCATGATTTTGCCTGCTTTAAAGAAAAATGGCACACCAGTTAAATATATCGCTAGCTCAGGTGGCCTAAGCGCGAAGACACTAGCGAACAAGTTTGGAGTAAACTATGCAACTAGTGATTATAAAGAAATATTAGCAGACGATGAGGTTAAGTTGGTGTTGATTACAACAAGACATAATCTTCACGCGTCAATGGCTTTAGCTTGTTTGGAGGCTGGAAAACATGTTTTTGTTGAAAAACCTTTGGCATTAAGGCTAAATGAGGTAGATGATATTATTAATCAAGCTGAAAAGTCGAAAAAGTCTGTTGTGGTTGGCTTCAATCGAAGGTTTTCTCCACATATGGAGAAAATAAAGAAGGCACTAGGAGATGCAAGCGGACCAATTAATGTGTGTGCTACGATGAATGCTGGCTATATTCCGAGTGATGTTTGGATACACGATATGGAAGTCGGTGGTGGCAGAATCATCGGTGAAGCATGCCATTACATAGATCTTCTGGTATACCTAACAGGTAGCGCAGTAGTTGCGGTTTGCATGAATGCTATGGGCAGAAACCCGGAAGAAAATACAGACAATGCTTCTATCCTTTTGAGGTTTGAAAACGGCTCGAATGGAACCATTAATTATTTTGCTAACGGTTCCAAGTCGTATTCTAAAGAGCGTATTGAGGTTTATTCTCAAGAGAGGACATTTGTTTGTGATAACTTCAGGCTAACACAAGGCTATGGTGTAAAAGGCTTTGGTAAACTGAAGACTAAACAAGACAAAGGCCATGTAGAACAGTTTAAACGTTTAAGCGAATTCTCGAAAAATGGGGGAAGTCCAATCATCCCAATTAATGAGATTATTAACGTAAGCAAAGCCAGCATTTTGGCTGTAGAAAGTTTGAAATCAGGAGCTTGGGTCAATGTGGAATAAACTGAAATTGATGACCAATACTGTTATTCATTTAAAATGGGAGCAGATTTTTTATCAAGTATTTTATAAAATTAGAAATAGGGTCCTGGACCCTATTTTTTTTGGTGATCTTAAGGCATATCGATCTATTCAAAGCCGATTGAAACTAAATGCTTTTCCTTTTCAGCCAGAGGCTACCAATATAGAGCCAAAAGAGGATGAGCTTTTAAAGTTTACCTTTCTAAACTTGTCTCATGAGTTCGCAGTAAAGGTTGATTGGAGCTATGAAGAGAAGGGTAAACTGTGGAATTACAACCTAAATTACTTCGATTTTCTTTTCGATTCAAAGATGAGTCCTGAGCTAGGTGAAAAACTAATCCGCGATTACTGTGACAGCTATGGCAGCTCAAAGGGAAGTTTGGAGCCTTACCCAATTTCATTAAGAGGGATTAACTGGATAAAGTTTCTTTCAATTAACAGTATTCAAAATGATCAAATTGACAAGTGCCTTTATAAGCAGTTAAAAATTCTTGATTCGAATTTAGAGTACCATATTTTAGCTAATCATTTACTTGAGAATGCGTTTTCAATGTTCTTTGGTGCCTATTACTTTGAAAATGATGACTTTTATAACAAGGCTAAAAGACTCTTAATGGCCCAGTTAAAAGAGCAAATTTTGTTAGACGGAGCGCATTTTGAAAGATCTCCAATGTATCACCAGATTTTGCTTTTTCGACTACTCGATACCATCAACCTAGTTCAAAATAACGACTGGAAGTCTCAAGAGTTACTTACTGAGCTTAGAGAAATTGCCCAATCCATGTTGTCATGGCTTGACACTATTACCTTCCGCAATGGGGAAATTCCTTACTTGAAAGATGCGACAAAGGGAATTGCACCCACTACGCGAGAGTTGGTAGCCTATGCGACTATGTTAGGGCTTGATTGGATAAAGGATATACCCCTTTTAGATTCGGGCTATAGGAAGTTCATAAATCAGCGAATAGAACTTATTGTAGATGTTGGGAGTATAGCCCCATCCTATCAGCCTGGGCATGCTCACGCTGATGAACTTAACTTCGTTTTGAATCTGGAGGGAAAGCCCTTCATTGTTGACGTTGGAATTTCTACTTACGAAAAAAATGCCAGAAGACAACTGGAGAGGTCTACCATTTCACATAATTGTATTTCTCTCCGTAATAGCAATTCATCTCAGGTATGGGGTGGATTTAGAGTTGCAAAAAGGGCTAAAGTTCGCTTACTTAAAGATGCTATTTCTGAAATTGAAGCAGAGCACACTGGATTCAGGAATAAAGGTTTAGTAGTGAGGCGGAATTTTAGGTGGAATGAAAACTTAATTATTATTGAGGACGTATTATCTGATAACAGCTTATTGATGGATTCTGCAGTTTCTACGCTACACTTTCACCCTGATATTCAATTGCGAATTTCAGGAAATAATATTTTTGCGAACGATATAAGGATTAAATTAAGTGGCTTTCGTTCCTTTGCACTCGAGAGTTATAAATATGCTAGTAGTTTCAATCGTTTGAAAGAAGCAAAGAAATTAGTACTAAAGCCAAGTCAAAAAAACCAAATCGAAATTAGATATGCTGATTGATATTATTGCAGGGGCTCGCCCTAATTTTATGAAAATTGCACCAATAATTCATGCAATTCAAGAAGTTCAAGGGAAAGGCTCAAAACTAGAATATCGACTTGTTCATACTGGGCAACATTACGATAAAAAAATGTCAGGAGATTTTTTTGAGCAACTCAACATCCCTCATCCAGATGTGAATTTAGAGTCTGGTTCTGGAACTCAGGCGGAACAAACGGCCAAGATCATGGTAAGGTATGAGGCTCTTTTATTAGAAAAACCTTGTGACCTTACACTGGTAGTTGGCGATGTCACCTCTACAATGGCTTGCTCCATTGCTGCTAAGAAGTTGAACATCAAAGTAGCGCATGTTGAAGCTGGTATCCGTTCTTTTGATCTTTCAATGCCTGAAGAGATAAATAGAATGGTGACTGATAGTATCACGGATTATTTTTTTACTACTTCTATAAGAGCGAACAGCAATCTAGAAAAGGCTGGTGTTGAAGGCGAGAGAATCTTTTTTGTTGGTAATACAATGATTGACACTTTGCTTAAAAATAGGTCACGCTTTATAAAACCTCAAATTTGGGATGAATTAATTCTCGAAGAGTCGAACTACATCGTTATGACTTTACATCGGCCAGCAAATGTTGATGAGGAGCATAAGCTAAAAGGTTTAATACAGGAGATTGTAGATCATTCTAAGGGAATAACTCTTGTTTTTCCAATTCATCCCAGAACCGCTAAAGTTTTTCAAAATCTTGGGATAGTTCATCCTAATTTACACTTGATTGAGCCGCTTCCTTACTTAGAATTTAATTTTTTAGTGGAAAGGGCAAAAGCAGTGATTACCGATTCAGGAGGTATAACAGAAGAGACTACTGTAATGGGAATTCCTTGTATGACTTTAAGGGATAATACCGAAAGGCCAGAAACCTGTGAGCTAGGAACAAATGAACTCTTAGGTACCGACCCGAAGTCAATTGGCCCTGCTATGGCAAAGCTGTTTGCAGGAAGCTGGAAAAAAGGTCAGATTCCTGAGTTATGGGATGGAGAAACAGCGGTAAGAATAATAGAGTGTTTAAATAAATTATGAGAGTACTGTTTATTACGGATAATTTTCCTCCTGAGGTAAATGCGCCAGCCACTCGAACTTATGAACATTGTAGAGAATGGGTTAGATCGGGTGTAGAGGTTACTGTTATTACCTGTGCGCCTAACTTTCCTCAAGGCAAAGTATATAAAGGGTATAAAAATCGGCTTGTTTATAAGGAAAGAATTGAAGGAATTAAGGTAGTACGGGTTTGGACATATATGAGCCCTAACAAGGGTAAAATAAAAAGGTCTTTAGATTATATAAGCTTTAGTCTTTCTTCTTTTTTAGCAGGTTTATTTATAAAAACTGACCTGATCGTAGCGACTTCCCCTCAAATTTTGGCTGCCCTTTCTGGCAGAGGCTTGTCTTTTGTTAAAAGAAAACCTTGGGTATTGGAGGTACGTGATTTGTGGCCCGCATCTGTTGCCTTAGTTGGGGAAATAAGTGCAGGGAACCTTCTTAGGTTCCTGTTTTGGTTGGAGATAAAGCTTTATAACAGTGCGAAAAGGATCGTTGTTGTAACCGATAGTTTTCGTGAAAATATTATAGGGAAAGGAATTGAGGCTAAGAAAATAGCTGTGATTAAAAATGGGGTTAACTTTGATTTATATAAAAATCAGCCGCTAGATTCTGAATTAAAATCGATGTTAGGTCTTGATGGTAAATTTGTTTTCGGATATGTTGGCACTCATGGACTATCGCATAGTTTAGATTTTATTTTGAACTGTGTGGCACAAGTAAAGGAAGCAGACAGTCATTTTTTGTTTATTGGCAGTGGTGCGAAAAAGCAGGAATTGAAACTCCAAGCAGAGCAATTGGCACTCCAAAACATAACATTTTTAGAACCGGTAGAAAAAGCAGAAGTTTGGCGATACATATCTTTGATCGATGTTATGCTTGTGCCTTTGAGGAAAGATGAATTATTTAAAACGGTTATTCCGTCCAAAATTTTTGAAACGGCAGCGATGTGTACACCGATTTTATTAGGCGTAGATGGAGAAGCCCGTAAGTTAATTGAAGACTATAATGCTGGTTATTATTTTGAGCCAGAAAATGAGAAGTCATTTTTAAAAGCACTTCAAAAGTTAAAGGAGGATAAAACGCTGTATTGGGAATTGCAAAAAGGCTGTTTGAAGTTGGCCAAAGACTTTGATAGGAAAGAACTTGCTGATCAGATGCTCACGTATCTTAAGGGGTGTGTTTAGTTTTGTACTTAATAAACAAATAATATTAACTCTTTCAATGCTTGATTCATATTGTTAACTTTGTTTTGCTATCAACGCTATTATGGAGCAAGTTTTTTTAATCATTGGTACTTCTTTTTTAATCACCTTTTTGATATTCCCTGTGTTCATTAAGGTCTTTAAAAGGCGTAATTTTTTGGATTCCCCAGGAGGTAGAAAAATCCATACGATTGAGACTCCTTCCATGGGAGGGCTTCCTATTTTCATAGGATTATCCATTTCATTATTAATTTGGATGCCTTTTGAAGGGCTGCGAGAAATCAAGTATGTCCTTAGCGCGATGACTATAATATTCATTATAGGCTTTAGGGACGACCTCATTAATTTAAAGGCATATCAAAAATTATTAGGCCAGTTGGCCTCCATATCAATTATAGTCGCAGTTTGTGATATAAGACTAATGTCATTATATGGTCTATTCGGTATTTATGAAATACCGTTAATACTGAGTTATTTATTGTCAGCTTTCACGATTATAGTTGTTACGAATGCATACAACTTAGTTGACGGTATTGATGGCTTGGCTGGCTTGGTAGGTATTATCGCAAGTTTATTTTTTGGTATTTGGTTTTACCTAACAGGTGCTGAGTACTACTCGTTTATTGCTTTCGCCATTTGTGGTGGTTTATTTGCTTTTTTACAATTTAATTGGGCACCCTCCAAGGTGTTTATGGGTGATACAGGATCCTTGATGATTGGTTTCTTCTTTTCAATCGCAGCAATTAAGTTTATCGACAATAATTATAACCTGCCCATTGATCATCCTTTCAGATTCAAAGCCTTTATAGGACCAGCAATTGCCGTATTAATTGTTCCTCTCTATGACACCCTTCGTGTTTTCATTAAACGAATGCTTAGAGGAAAGTCACCCATGCATCCCGATAGAACACATTTGCACCATATTCTTTTAAGACTTGGGTGTAACCATGCGCAGGCAGCAGGTATTTTGTTTACTGTTAATATAATTTTTGTGTTGCTTGCCTTGGTGCTCAAAGGGTTTTCTGATGCAATTGTATTGCCATCGTTAATCATTACTGCACTGGCGCTAGGCACAATGACTGAGTTCATTTTTAAATCAATGATCGAAAAAAGGCGTGAGGAACTCAAAGAAAGGAATAGAGCATTTAGAAAAGAAACCAAGGTCATTCCAATATCAAAGAATGTAGGCTAATATATTCCATAATTAGCTTCTCTTGGCACTGCGTATTAAGTTTTCTCTTGATCACTGCACCAATCACAACTTCAATTGCTCTAACAAATCCCCTTTTTATATTATCTTGCTAACTTATTCTTTACAACAATTTATAGATACCCGCTGATGAAGCAATTTTTATTTATTGGGTGTTTTTTATTGGTGCTTTCAAATTTTGCCCAATCACAAACACTTCCTGATTTCTCTAAACTTAACGTTAAAGAAATGTCAGATGAACAAATTCAGTCTTTGCTTCAAAGGGCTACAGCGATGGGGTATTCCCAGTCCGACATATTTGAACTGGCTAAGCAACAAGGGGTTTCAATGAGTGATATTTCTCTTTTAGGAGAAAGGGCTAATAGAGTTGGTCTACTGAGATCTGCCAAAGCAAGTGCTAACCCTATTTCAGACACAAGGCTTCGAGAAGCTTACAATGACTCATTAAGGGTGTTAGCTAAAAGAGACACTGATATTTTTGGTTTAGATTTCTTTAGAAAAAATAGCCAGTTTCTCACCTTTTCTCCTTCAATAAACAATGCAACACCCAATAACTATCGTTTATCTACAGGAGATGAGATTTACATCGATATCTATGGTGCTTCTGAGCAATACTATCAGGCTGAGGTTAACCCTGATGGTAATGTGTTGTTAGAGAATATTGGCCCTATTAGTCTTTCAGGGTTAACTATACTTCAAGCAAAAGATAAGATTAAGAATAAATTATCGCGTCAGTACACAGACATTGTAGGGGATAATGCGACAACTTATCTAGACGTTAGTTTGGGTAAAACCAAATCAATTCAAGTAAGTATTGTTGGCGAGGTTGAATTACCGGGTACTTATAACTTAAGTGCCTTTAGTACTGTATTCAACTCACTTTACGTTTCTGGCGGAATAACCGAAACGGGTACCCTTAGGGAAATTAAAGTGGTCAGAGGCGGGAAACCCATAGCCGAGGTAGATGTGTATGATTTTTTAGTCAACGGAAATACCATATCAAATCTCAGACTGGAAAACGATGACGTGATTATTGTAGGGCCTTATACTAATAGAGTGACTTTAAATGGTGCCGTAAAAGTGGCTGGTCGCTTTGAGTTAAAAAGGGATGAATCATTTGCAGATTTACTTAAGTATGCTGGTGGTTTCAATGAATTTGCCTTTCAAGATCAAATAAATGTTACAAGAAATGTTGGTAAGGAACGGGTTGTAGCTGATGTGTATAAAACACAATACGACTTATTTAACCCAAAACCAGGAGATGTTTATCAGGTAAATCAAGTACTCGATCGATATAGTAATCGAGTACAAATCAAAGGAGCGGTCTTTAGGCCAGGGAATTATTCCATCACCGATGGTTTGACTGTAAAACAGCTTATTGATCGGGCAGATGGTCTAAAAGGTGACGCAAATTTAGGTAGAGCGATCATTTTAAGGTCTAATCCTGACTTAACTACTCAAACCATTTCAATTGACTTAGCGGCTATTATCAGTGGTTCAAAAGAAGATATATCTCTTAGAAGGGAAGACATTTTACAAGTTTTTTCCATTTATGATCTTCAAGAAGAACAATATGTAGAAATCTCTGGTCAAGTCAATGATGCAGGCATTTTTGCCTTCTCTGAAAGCATGACAGTAGAAGATTTGCTGGTAATTTCGGGCGGATTCAAAGCTTCTGCGTCTCAAGCGAAAATAGAAATTACGCGTAGATTCGGAAATGCTGAACAAGGTAATTTAGCGGAGGTATTTGTGGTAGACGTGAATCGTGATTTGAGCTTGAGTTCGGAAAATTCGAATTTTCAATTGAAGCCATTCGATCATGTAGTGGTAAGAAGGAATCCAGATTTCGTTATCCAAAAATTTGTTTCCGTTGAAGGTCAAGTGATATATCCAGGAGAATATGCCATTAAAAATCAGTCTGAGCGCGTATCTGATTTATTGGAAAGGTCTGGTGGTATTAACCAATATGCTTATGCTGAAGGGGCTACTTTATTAAGGAAGACTGAATTTTTTGAAGATCAAACTGACCTCCAAGCAAGAATATTAGAACTTGAAAATCTCTTGAAAAGGTATGAAGCGGAAGATGGCTCTCTTTCGGAAGCGGAGCTTGCACAAGTAGGTAGAATTAATCAACAACTAGCTTCTTTGCAAAGTGATGATACAGAGAACAAAAACTTATCTTCCTTAGCGAAAAGAGAAAGGTTGCAAGAGATTGTTCAGCGAAATACGCTATTTGGAGATGTAAAGCTTAATTCCTCAGACGCCATTGGTATTAACCTGAAAGCCATTATCGAAAATCCTAAATCTGGCTATGACCTTATTTTGCAAGAAGGGGATGTACTGATTATACCCAAAAGGCAAGAGACTGTAAGGTTAAGGGGAAGGGTGTTATACCCAACTACTGTGGTTTATCAAGAGTCTAAATCTGCAAAACACTTTATAAATCAAGCAGGAGGTTTTTCTAATCGCGCACAGAAGAGGAACACATATGTGATTTACGCTAACGGAAGCGTAGCAAAGACAAAACGATTTTTATTCTTCAAAACTTATCCCAATGTTGAGCCTGGTGCTGAAATAATTATTCCTGCAAAACCACCAAAATTTCCTGTTGCCATTTCAGAAATAGTGGGCATAACTAGTGGCCTTGCTACATTAGCTTTACTGATTAGTCAGATTAATTTTTAGATGTGATGGATAAGGCTAATAATCACTCTTCAGAAGAAAATATAACCTTGGCGGTATTAGTTCATCGTATAAAGAACTGGCTCCTCTTTATGATTAGTAAGTGGCCAAAGATTGTTTTGGGAACATTACTGATCGGGGGACTTTTTTTCACTTACCAATTACTACTAAAAGATAATAGTTATAGGGCAGAAACCACTTTTGTCTTAGAGTCTGAAGGTGGTGGAATAGGAGGGCAGCTTTCTTCGTTGGCGAATTTAACTGGGATTAATCTCGGATCAATGTCTGAAGGAAGTAGTCTGTTTCAAATCGATAATATCATTGAGTTATACAGGTCTTATAGAATGATGAGAAAGACTTTGCTCACCGAAGTTGAAGTCTCATCAAAAAAGCAAAGGCTTATAACTCATTATATTGAAGAGGCTAAATTAACTAAGAAATTAAGCGAATCTGGAGTTGACTTTGAAGTTGCCGATGATAGGCTACAAATTAAACACGATAGTGTCCTCAAGAAGGTTGTGGAGGACATATTGAAATATAATCTGTCAGTTACTAAACCAAGTAGGAAACTCACCATTTTAAGTGTTGTTTACACTTCTAACAACCAAGAATTTAGTAAGGTTTTCAACGAAACATTGGTTAAACATGTAAATGAGTTTTACCTAGACACGAAGACTAAGAGAAGCGGAGATAACTTAAAAATATTACTTCTTCAAACAGACAGCGTCAAGCAAGTTTTAGATAATACTATTAGCCAACTTGCAGAGTTTAATGAGAGAAACCCGAATTTAAATCCATTAAGAGCAACGGAGTTAATCCCTTATCAGAAGCTTCAGATTGATGTAAGATCGTCCGCTGCTGTATATGAAGAATTAGTTAAGAACCTGGAGATCTCAAAAATGGCTTACCGAAATAATCAACCATTAATTCAAGTGATTGATGAACCTATTTTACCACTGAAAAATGAAAAAATGAAATGGTATAAGGCTTTAGTTATTGGTCTCGTTATAGGTGGTGTTTTAATGGTCTTTTGGATAACTATAGGTTATTTTTACCAGTTAGCTTTAAGAGAGGGTTAAAGAGTCAATCAATTAATCTTTTATCTTTTTCTATTTCTTCTATCTTTGAAAATTCATATTTAAAGCTGTTTTGAAGCAAAATATATGGAATATTGTAATTACGGGCGTTGCTGGATTAATTGGAAGTAGAATGGCGGACTGGATAGCTGTCAATCATTCAGAATACAATATCATTGGGATCGATGATTTAAGTGGAGGCTATATTGAGAATATTAATTCTAAAGTTCAGTTTCATCAGATTGACTGCAAAACCTCTGAATTGAAGGAATATTTGCAAAGTATCAGCCCCAATTAGTCTATCATTTTGCGGCCTAGGTTGCAGAAGGACTCTCTCCCTTTATAAGAAACTTCAACTACCAGAACAACCTTTTATCAACATCTCATATTATAAACGAATGTATTAGGCACGGAGTGAAGAGGCTTGTATTCACAAGCTCCATGGCTGTTTATGGAAACGGAACCCCTCCTTTTCATGAGGCACATAGCTCAGCCCCAAAAGACCCTTATGGAATTGCCAAATGTGCATGTGAAATACCTTCTTGATCTGAATATTTTTGAATGTTTGGAAACTCAGAATACTCATCTATTTTCGTCATATTTGCCTTTAAACTAGATCTCAAAATTAGTATTTTCTTAATCAAAATGTCTACTTCAGCATTATCAAATATTGACAAGAGTTCTCTTGCAATTATAATAGTCAATTGGAAACTCTATGAGGTAACAGCAAATTGCTTGAAATCACTGAGGTTTGTTGTGTACGATAATTTTAAGATTATACTCGTTGATAATGGTTCTGAGGATCTATCAGGAGAAAAGCTAAAGGCTAATTTTCCAGAGGTTGTTCTACTAAAGAATGAAGAGAATAGAGGCTTTACTGGAGGGAATAACACGGGTATTCAATACGCGCTCGAATCTGGCTTTGAATTGATAATGCTTTTAAATAATGATACTGTTGTAACTCCTAATTTTGCTACTATTCTAATTAACAAGCTCCAGAGCGATGACAGAGTAGGGGCAATTCAGCCTAAGATCATGTTCAACCAAGAAAAAGACATTATTTGGAGCGGAGGTAGTTTGTTTTTTAAAACTTGGTATTTAAATAAGTCTGTTGGAGTGGGAGAAAAAGATATAGGACAGTATGATATGCCAAAAGAGTTACCTTGGGTAACGGGCTGCTGTTTTTTAACCAAATCCTCTATAGTTAAAGAAGTAGGTTTATTAGACGATCGTTTTTTTATGTATTACGAGGATATGGATTGGTCGTTTAGAATACGAGGCAAAGGGTATAAATTACTGTACGAGCCAATGGCAAAAATTTACCATGAAGTTGGAAAGTCAAATGAAAATACAGAAACTTTTGGAGAGGGTAATCTGTCACCATTTTCTCACTATGTAAATGTTAGAAATCATATTTTCATAGTAAGAAGATATGCTGATGGTGTTAATTATATTACCGCGATAGCTTTTCAATTAGTCAAGATTACTGGTTATTGTTTGTATTTCCTGTTCAAAAGAAGACCGAAAAAATTGAAAGCTTCTCTTAGAGGCTTCTATCATGGCTTTAAGTATTCTATTTAATAATATAGCTTGCCATGGCAAGAAATGCTTGACTTTAAAATTGTTTTGGTGTACTATGTTTAATTTGAATGACCTAAATTGATAGTTCTATTCGTAATATTATGCGTTGCGTTGATTTGGGGACTAATTTATTCTGCGCAACAAATACTTTTTAAAAGGAATTTACACTTTCTTATATACTTCTTCTGTGTATTCCTCCCTTTTTACGTAACACTTCAGTCGCTAACCTACCAACAAACAGGATCTCCTTTGCTTGTAAGTTTGATCACTTACTTAAAAGAGATAATGGTATTTATCACATTACTATCTTGGCTCTTGTATAGGAGGAACGTATTCACTAACCCCATTAGACTACAAACCACTGACTACCTATTTATTGCATTGCTTGGTTATGCCCTTTTGTATGTTTTCTTACCCATAGGGGAGGTGTCATTTGTGAATAAGGCGCTCTACTTTAAGAATATTCTAATGTTGGGACTAATGTATCTCCTTGGAAGACTTATGGTGCTAGAATCATATCAGGTAATGAATATTCTAAAGATTATTCTCTCTATAACGGTTTTAGCATTTACACTCAATGTGGTTGAAAAATCGCTTGATACTCATTTTCAGTCTTTCATAGGTTATGCTAACCTTAACCAAGAGATTAATGGTATTGACCCTGAGGGGATACATGGGCTTACTTATACTTTCGGAGCTGAAAGTGGAGCTAAACGGTTTGCGGCATTCTTTTCAAATCCGCTTGAACTGGCAGCTTCAATGCTGCTTAGTTTTTCTGCTGCCTTTATTTTGTTCATAAACTCAAAGGGAGTACTATCTAAGTCAAAATATGGTCTGCTGATGGCGCTGTCCACTTGCTGTCTTCTTTTTGCCTATTCTCGCGCATCACTAGGTGCATTTTTTCTGCTGATCTTCTTTATTGCAATTATTTTAGGCTACTATAGGCTTATTATTTACGGAGCCATATTGGTAGGCTTGTTCTTTGGAACTGTTTTTATTTTTGCCAGTGACGATTTGAGATACTTTGTTGTTGATACTTTTAGTTTGGCTGATCAATCAAGCGTTGGGCATGTACTAGAGTGGTTGGAAGGTGTTGATAGTATAATATCTAACCCATTGGGCATTGGGTTAGGAACGAGTGGCAATGCTGGGGGTGTAAATGAGGAATTAAAAATAGGAGGAGAAAACCAGTTTATAATTTTTGGGGTTCAATTGGGGATTCCCTTTTTAATATTATATATCGTTCTTATATATTGTTCTATTTCTGCTACAGTTAAGTCCTATAGAACATCAAGTATTGTTTCCGATAAGGCTATTTCTTTTGTATCAGCCTCCTTTAAATTTGCATTTCTACTTCCGTTAATGACGGCAAATGCGGAAACCTATCTATATGTGGCTTACTTATCTTGGTGGATGGTGGGGTATAGTGTTAAGAGCTTTGACAATGAGTCTACAGGATCAATAGATCGGAAGAGTGCTAAGTTTGGGATTTGAAAAATATGAAGCAGTTAACCATCTTAGTCGATATACATTGTTTGTACACTGCGGAAACGGGGATTAAAAAAGCACTAGAGGAGTTTATCGCTTTGGTACAACAAGACTCTAGTAACCAGCATAAATATATATTCACACCTAAAATAGCCAGAACTGAGTTGTCTCTGAATTTTAGGAGGAGAGATTCCAAATTTCTTCGGGTTTTAACACAACTTGAACTCTTGTTCTGGAAACAGATTTTTATCCCTCTCAAATCATATTTAGTTAAGGCAGATGTTGTTTTTTTTCCAGATTACTACGCACCAATTTGGAAGTTAAGGGCTCATAAAGTTGTGATGTTTCACGACACGTTTTTTTGGGATTCTCCTGAGCACTATGGAAAAACTTGGCTAACCTATTTTAGGTGGTTAGTATTGAAAGGTATTCAACGTAACGCATCTGTAATTACCATTACAAATTTTGCAAAGGAGAGAATTACCCAAATACTCCCCTTTCCAAAGGATATTGAGGTGGTTTATCACCCTCAGAGAAACGTTCCTGATGATATTCAAATCTCAAAAGATGTTTTGAGAGCTCTAGACCTTATGCGGCAGAAATATTTTTTGCATATAGGTGTTTTTGAAAAAAGGAAAGAGCTTCCGGTTTTGGTAAAGGCGTTTAAACAATTTTTGGATCAGAATGAAAATGATGATTTTAAACTTGTGCTGGTCGGCAAGAAGGCTCCGTATGCTCGGTTTGATGATTGGGATGAGGTAGTTAGGCTAGTAGACGAGTTGGTGCTTACAGATAATGTTGTTATGCCTGGGTATTTAACAGACTCTGAGATCGCATCGTTATATAGATCTGCTTTATGTTACGTTTTTCCATCCAATAATGAGGGTTTTGGGTTACCAATAATCGAGGCTTTTGCATTGGGCTGCCCTGTTATAGTATCTGACCAAGGAGCACTTATGGAAGTGTCTGGGGACGGAGCCATTAATTTTAAGAGAGGGCAAACAGATGATTTATGTTCAAGCTTGATTGAGGTTTCTCAGAATAATGATTTAAGAAATAGGCTCATAACTGCCGGTGGTATTCAATTAAAAAAATTTGATAGAAGTACTTACTTTGAGACAATGGAGGCCTATTTTAGCAAAGTGGTTGAAAAGGTTTAGGAAATATGATTAAAGATCATAAAAGATTTGGAGCTGAATGGGATACAAGAAGTACTTTCATTTCTTATGTCATATTGATGTTCTGGTTTATTCGAGGAACCTTTCGTAGGCTTTGGTTTAAGTCTTCAAAAGGGGTTCTCCTAATTGGAAGAAATGTAAAAATAAGGAGTGCTCATAAGCTAGTTGTTGGGAGGAATTTCGTTTTGGAAGACTCCTGTGAATTAAACTGTAATTGTGTGAGTAAAATGGTTTTTGGGAATAATGTTACCATTGGTTCAAAAGCCATCATCCGTCCATCCAATATATATGGTGGTGCAGTGGGCCAGGGGTTAATTGTTGGTGATAATTCTAACATTGGCCCATATGCATACATAGGTTGTTCGGGTTTGATTTCAATCGGTAATAATGTTATGATTTCTCCTAGAGTGAGTATTTATGCTGAAAATCATAATTTTCAAAATCCAGATGTAATTATGAAAGACCAAGGTGTTACAAGACAAAAAGTAACTATTGAAGATGACTGTTGGATAGCATCAAATAGTATAATATTGGCAGGTGTTACTGTTGGTAAAGGAAGTGTTATTGGTGCTGGAAGTGTAGTAACGAAGGACGTTCCTGCTTTTTCAATTGTAGCGGGTAATCCCGCGAAGATTATAAAATCCAGACTCCAATAGCATGGATTTTCCCAAACAAAAGATTCTCATACTCCATAGTTCTTCAGATCTTTACGGAGCAAGTCGTGTTATCATTGAGAGTATAAGAGCGCTTCTTGAAGAAGGTCACAAGGTTGTGTTTGCCGTCTCATCTGATGGTCCATTATGCTTAGAGGTTATTAAACTAGGTTGTAAGGTTGAAATTATTCCTTTGGCCACAGTAAGAAGAAAGTATTTTAATGTCCGTGGATTACTTAATAGAGCTAATGCCTTTAGAAATTCTTGGAAGGAAATAAAAATGATTGTCTCTATCCATAAAATAGATACTATTTATTCTAATACAACAGGCGTTATCATTGGTTGCTTTTTTGCGAAAAGGAATCAACTGCGGCACCTTTGGCATGTTCATGAAATTATACCAGGCCCAAGTTGGCTATTAAAAGCTTATGGATTCTTAATGCATAAACATGCGAACACAGTTGTTGTTGTTTCAGATGCGGTAAAGGAATATTGGCTTGAGGTAAATTCAAAAATTAATATAGAAAAACTATACAATGGGTTTCATTTCCTTCCGTATGGTGAAGAAAATACGATTAGGCAAGAGCTTGGTGTTTCTTCTGACGCACTGCTTATAGGGATGATTGCAAGGGTTCATTTTTGGAAAGGACAAAGCTACTTTTTAGAGCTTTCTAACTTGATAAGACAGAAGAATGGAAATGTAAAGTTTGTAATGGTTGGAGATGCTTTCCCAGGCTATGAATACATTTACGAAGAGATTAAAAATAAAGTGGAAGAGTTGGATCTCCAAGATGATGTTATTGACCTTGGCTATAGAACTGACATAAGTAGAATACTAGATGGGTTAGATATTTTTATACTACCATCGATCTTACCCGATCCATTGCCTACAACAATTCTTGAGGCTATGTCTGCTAGTAAACCAGTGGTAGCAACGAACCATGGTGGTGCTCCAGAAATGATAGCCGATGAGATGTCTGGCTACTTAATTCCATGGGACAATGCGCAAAAGGCAGTTGATATTATATTTCCATTGATAAATGATAGGAGTTTGAGGGAAGAGATGGGGCGAAAAGGGAGTGAAATAGTGGCAGATCGGTTTTCGGTGGATCAATACAAGAAGAATTTAATTAAACTAGTCGAGAACCTTTAAAATGCGAATATCAATAATAGGCTCAAGAGGCTATCCTCACGTGTATAGTGGCTATGAGACCTTGATTAAGGAGTTATCTGAGAGGCTAGTAAAGCAAGGGGTGAAGGTTACAGTGTATTGTCATCGGAACTTATTCGAGGAAAGGCCAAAACAGGTGAATGGAGTAGACTTAGTGTATATGCCAACTATTGAAACCAAATCACTTAGCCAGCTTATCCATTCTTTTTTCTCAATCACCCATGCCTGTTTCAGTAATACAGACGTTGTCCTTGTGGTAAACTCTGCAAATGGTCCCTTTGGTTTAATTACTCGTTTGTTTAGGAAGCCTACGGCCATCAACGTTGACGGATTGGAGTGGTTAAGGCCAAAATGGAAAGGCTTAGGGGCCGCTTACTTTAAATGGGCCTCAAAACAAGCCACGAAGTGGTATGATCAGATTATCAATGACTCTGATGAAATGAGAAGAGTTTATCTCGAACTTTTTAATAAAGAGTCAAAGGTTATTGCTTATGGAGCTAATATTCGATCCTCAACAAAACCAGAACTCATAAAAAAATGGAACCTTGATCATCAAGGGTATTATTTGATTGTAGGCAGGTTGATTCCTGACAACAATGCTGACTTAATTATCGAAGGGTTTTTAAAGTCAAATTCGAATTGTAAGCTTGTAGTGGTAGGAGATGTGCCGTATTCAGATACTTACGCCAGTAGACTGAAAGCACTAAAGGATCATAGGTTGATATTTACAGGATACGTTACCAATCAAGAGGAATTGGCTGAACTCTATCATAATTCTTTCGCTTATTTTCATGGTCATGAATTTGGAGGAACGAACCCAACAATGCTTAAAGCAATGGCTTATGGCACCGCTATTCTTGCCTTGGATACCCCATTTAATCAAGAAATGCTTCAGGAAGGTAAATACGGAGACTTTTTTTCAAAAAACACAGAAGACGTCACTCGATGTATTTATGAGCATGAAGAAACGCCCCAGCTTTTAACCAAATTGAGAGCCAACGCTCGAAATGGGCTAACTGAAAAATATAATTGGGATTATGTTACCTCCCAGTATTTAGAAGTTTTCAGAGGTTTGAAAAAAAAGTGAACTTGTTATGATTACCTCTTATTGATCAACATATGGAGCGGTTATCTATTACTTTTTCTAATTACATCTAATATGTAGTGCTTTTGAGTTAGATAATTTCTACCTCTGAGTTTTAAAAATCTCTCAAAAAGTAGTTTTTGATTTACGTCTATTCGTTTTTCATAAGTAAGGTAGAATGACTTTATCAAGTCTAATTGTGTAGTGAGAAATAGGCTAGGTTTGAAAAGGAACACTATATTCTTTTTTATCTTTTTTAAAGAACTCTCCTTTTTTTCTCTTACTGAGAAAGTGATGTTTTCTTGATGCTGCCTGTAATTAACCGTAGCCTTATTAATAATGCCAACTTGCCCAAAGCTAAAGGCAATTAGAGCAAGCCATGCATCGTGGTTTTGAATAATTTTATCGGGTATGTCTCTAGCAAATTTTGCCATGGCACTATTAAATAATATAGTACAACCATTTACCACATTACTAAATAATACCGTTTCAAGGCAGTGTTTATAGTGGCTTCTGTTTGTTTCTTTCCAAAAGGACTTAGCAACAATGTCATCATTATGGTTTATCACAATTAAGTCTGAATAGACTAAGGCTGGTATAAACGGGTCATTTTCAATTTCGCACATTTTCAAAACTGAATCTTCTATTTTTCGCTTATCCCAGATATCGTCTTGATCACTTAATGCTATATATCCATCTTTGGACAGCAGCTGAATTCCTCTTTTAAAATTCTCTATGAGCCCGATGTTTTTGTTATTAATATGGAGGTGGATTTGTCCTTGACGTTCAAACTCTCTTAGCATATGGACTGTGTTATCTGTTGAGCAGTCATCAAATACATGAATACTAGCTATTGGGTATGTCTGATTAAGAATACTCTCTAGTTGTTTTTGGATATATTTTTCACCGTTATATGAGGCCAAAATTATATTTACGCTTAAGAAATCAGACGACATGTTATGTGTGATTTTTTTTAATTAGAAATGATAAGCCCTCTTGAATAAATGTGTTTTTGAAAAGAACATATTGGAGACTAAAGTATACAAAAGCACAACTAATTATTGCCAATACTAATTCTGAAATGTTATTGAATCCATTGCTTTTAATCAACATAACAATGGGTAAAAACAGTGTGCAAATTACCCCGGATTGTAAAAGGGAATTCCATGGAAGTATTTTAAGTAGTCTTTTTGGAGTAAAATAGATATAGGAGAATGTAACAACGAGTTCAGTTAAGGCTATTGAAATTGCGGTGCCGATAAACCCAAACTTCGGAACAAGGATTATATTAACTAAAATAAATGTTATCAATCCATATATCGAAGCAGTAAACATTTGTTTGTTTAACCCATGGGGTACTAAGACCTGGTATGCAAAGACATAACCAAACCCAATTAGAAGGGGAAGTAAAGCCATGTAGATCATTCCTTCCGCAGCAGGTAAAAATGATTCACCAGAAAAAAGGATGATGATATTCTCTCGAAGAAACCATAAACCGAAGAAAGCAGGAACAGCTATAAATGATATGAATGAAAATGATTTTGTAAGAAGTGCTTCTTCAAGCTTAGAGTCCTTATTGGATATGCTTTGTGCAACTCTAGGTAGAAGAACAGCACAAAAAGCTGTGATTATTGGGATAGCGGCTTTCGAAAGCTTTGTGCCAGCAGCGTAAAAACCAACCTGACTTTTATTGGACAAAAAGCCTAAAATTACGGTGTCTAGGTTGGTGTATACTGTGGCTGCAAAAATGGTACTAAAGATGAAAATCAGATGTGGAGTATGCTGCTTGAAATTTAGGCCTTTACTTTTTAGATCAACTCTTCCTCTTAAGAGAAATATGTTGATAATGTTATTGCCGACAAGAATGAATGTTAGTACAAAAATGTAAGGAATTACATCAGTCTGTGTATGGACAAAAGTGAAAAGGAGAATCAACCCAATTGATTTAACCGCAAACGATCTGATGGCTACCAGCTTAAACTCTTCTAAACCGTTAAAAAACCAATCCAAGCTTAAAGTGCCTAGAAGAATAACTCCTGTGGCAATTAGAAAAAGCAATTTATCTTGATTTAAAGTGGGTATAGAAAAAACCAAAGTCAGATAGATTAAGAGCACAATCAATGTTGACATTAAATGAATGATGAATAGCTCCGAGAAAATGTTATTCAGGTCAGACTGACTTTTTTTTGCCTTAGCAATTTGATTTATACCGTAAATTGGTATTCCCAAAGCTGCTACTATGGCAAAGTATTGTGCAAATGAGATTACAAACTGTACTCGGCCAATACCTTCAGGGTTAAGTATTCTTGATGCATAAGGGAAAGTAACTAAAGGGAAAACTACGTTTGAAATGCTCAGTATGAGGTTGTATAGGTAGTTTTTTTTTATAGACATAACTAGAAACGATAAATCAAATCGAGACTCGATTTGAAGTTGATGACGTCTTTTCCTGGGACAAAATATTGAGCACCTGAAACAATCTGATCTTGAATTTGATATTGGTAATTAAGAGACTTAATTACTCCTAGTCGAGCATTTAAAAGCAGGTTTCCGAAATCCCAACTGAAATTTGAGAAAGCACTGATGTCAATCCAATGTCTTCTGGGGTCTTGTATGTCGTTGAATGCTAAAAAATAGTAGTCGTTGTTATGGACATAGCGTTCAAAGGTTAATCCCATTTTCTTCAATTCATGAACCCAATTGACCTCAAGGGTTTGAAGGTTACTCCCTGGCCCAATTCCCGCACCTAATACTTCTCCATTATGTGTGTACCCATGGCGCACGCGACTATGCACATAGAATGGACCTGCCTCACGTATAATTCTACCAGCACTTTGTTGTAATTGAGTAAATTCGAAAGAGGCGTCTATTTTTTGACCCTCTTTTTGTTGGAATGGAAATAGCTTTCTAAAGCCAGCGTTATACGCAGCAGAATGCCATGGAGCTAAGAAAAAGTCCCTGAAATTCTGAGCAGCATCATTTCTCCCAAATTCAAAATATACTTCAGTTTGGATTTCAGGCCAAACAAAACGTAGAAAAGCAGAAGCCAATTGATCCCTCTCAATTTCAATGGTCCTGCCCCCAGCATCGTTTTTTCTCCAAAGGTTCGACACCGCTCCAAAGTAATTGTTACTTTCTTGAGCATTTTCATGATACTGTTGAACAACCCTAGTAGCTCCTAAGTATAATCCAGGTATCCATTTAGGTTGATAACTAAAAACAATACCTGAAAGATATCTCCAGTCGTTAACTTTAGGGCGATAAACAAATCTTCCATTGTGTACAATGTTATTGCCTGGTGGTAGAAACCCCGACCCGTCTAATCTTCCACCTATTATTTGAAATTCGAAAGAGCCTAACCAACTATTAATGGGCTTTATTGAATTTAAAGTTAGGTGCTTAAATCCCCTGGCATTATTGGTCATCACCAGTGAGTTAAACCTACCTGGTCCCCACCATAGATTTTCATTTGATAACCCAAAAGATATAGGCCCTGCGTTCAACCTAATACTACTTTGTCCCCAAAGAAATCTTTCATAATGCCCATCACCATATCTCTCTGGTTGGTCAATTTTATTTAGAGTGTAATTGTAATACCTCGCCCAAAGTACACTTCCTTGATCGGGAGGAATTCCTTCGAAAGGTTTGTTTTCCGCGTATTGATATGTAGGGTAAAACTGTAGGGTTAATGGTCCAACTCTAGAATAGAACCCTGTAGATATCGTCTGCTGATATCCACTTGCTGGTATAAGAGCGTCATCATTCCAGCCGTAAGGCTGTTTTTTTACATATTGAGATCTAATGTGAACAGGTAAAATATTGAAGTCAAACCAGCGTCCATTGGAAAAATTCAACTTGTCAGTTAACGTATCCGAATCATTTTCCCGTTCGGGAGTATAAAGGCTTCGGCCATCGCCTGAGTTAAGATAGATAGGTCTTAGAAGAAAGGAGGCACTTGAATCATTCCGTTCTAACAACTGAGATCTGCGATAATAATCTTCAATGATAGGCAGTCCTACAATTAGCTTGTTTTGTGAAATTGCTGATAACGTTGAAATCAATAGAAGAAAGGTTAAAATGCATTTTATAACCAATGTTGAAAACCTATAATTTGAAGTTACTGCTTTTGTCATAAAATTTCTGGAATCGTAATACCTGTTACTTTAAAATTATCTATTGACCAACTTTTCAAGCAATAGTCTGTGGAGGTCACTCCAGAAAGTTGAGCGGCAATGAAAAATTCAATTGCAGATCCACTTAAGTTGAATTTTTTACTATATCGGTATTGTTTGGTTCCACCAAGAACTGAGTCAAACTGGCATGCCCCGGGAAGGTTAGTTTTTAGAGCGTCTGCATTTTCTGGATTTATGCTTCCTAAGCGATTAGGGAAACTCTGTTGAGTATTGCAGTCCTGCGTTTGACAAAGTGTGTTTACAAATGTTGAATAAACTATATTTTGACCATCAATATTAAATATCCATATATCTGGCTCATTGTTATTATCAGAGTTTCCGTTTCCTTCCCAATTGTCATGGATAAATAGATCAAAGCTGACTTCAATCATATCAAAAGGAGGAATGCTATCCAAATTTAAAAAAAGCCCATCAAAACCATACCTTCCAAGTACTTTTGAACCATTATAATTTTCGATCCGACCGTTTTGAAAATAAGAGGTAGACTTGGTTGGAGTTGTTCCATCTAAACCATGTTCAAAATCATTAAAATAGATAGTTGTTTCTTGAACTTGATCATTTAGGCATCCTGATAGAAGAAAAGAGATATTCAGAATTATTAGAGAGACAAAAAAACTCCTTTTTGTAAGTAAAGCGGAGGTGAATGGAAAGAAAACTTTTTTGAGAATCCTCTTAAAATAAAATAAACTTTCTTTCATGTGAATTTTGGCCTTTGCTAGGGGTAATTAATATTACAAAGAAAACATTTTTTGACCGTTTTCTCTAAACATGAAAGGATAAAAGGGTTTTTAAATGGATAGTGAGCTTGGGTGGCGAAATCATCTCTTCATCTCTGTTTAGATATTAAATTTTTTTATTTTTAGGAGAAAGCACAAATATGTTTAGAAGTTGCCTTTTAACTATTTTGCTTTTGATGAACATAGATTTGAGTGTATGGCTGATGCTGTTTGTGCGCTGATTAAACCTGGGGGAGTGATTCTTCAGATTAGTAGCCATTACCTTCGTTCATCTCTTATTCTGATCAAACGGGGTTTCCAGGTTTCGACCATTTTGTCTCCTGTTTTAGGCTACAAACTAGTCCAACTATTTAAGCGGTTAGGAACAAAAAGAGTCATAATAAATGGAAGTTGGAAGCATCCGAATATTAATAAATCATACCTATCCTTTTTAGATACGACTATAGACAGACCACTCCTTTAAAAGCATGAATAGATAAGGGGTAAGAAGAAATATTGCTATCAAATACTACCCCATTGAGGGTTGAGCGTTCAAGGGCAATAATTTCTCCTTTTCAAAATCTGCCATCTCCTATCTAAAAACTATCTTTGCAACCTATGAGTAAGCAAGATTTCAAAAGACATACCGTAACTGCGGCCTTACCCTATGCCAATGGCCCTGTACACATTGGGCATTTGGCTGGAGTTTATGTGCCTGCAGATATTTATGTAAGGTATTTAAGATCAAAGGAAGAAGATGTCGCCTTTATCTGTGGATCAGATGAACACGGAATGGCCATCACCATGAGGGCTAGAAAAGAAGGCGTAAACCCTCAGGATATCGTTGATAAATACCACGGGATGATCCAAGATAGCTTTGCGCAGCTTGGCATTTCCTTTGATATCTACTCAAGAACTTCTAATCAAGTGCACCACGATACAGCTCAAGAATTCTTTACGACCTTATACCAAAAAGGTAAGTTCGAGGAGCGTGTGAGCGAACAATATTATGATGATGAGGCAAAACAGTTTCTAGCCGATCGCTATATCACGGGTACTTGCCCACGCTGTTCTCACCCTTCGGCTTATGGTGACCAATGCGAGAATTGTGGCGCTACTTTAAATTCAACAGATTTAATTAATCCAAAATCTACGCTCAGTGGCAACCCACCTGTCATGAAGGAAACCAAGCATTGGTATTTGCCTTTACAGGATTATGAGAAATGGTTGACAGAGTGGATTGTTGAAGGCCATAAAGGCGATTGGAAATCTAACGTTTGGGGCCAGTGTAAATCATGGATCGATGGTGGCTTGCAAGCACGTGCAATGACACGTGATTTGGATTGGGGAATTAAAGTACCAATCGAAGGAGCAGAGGGAAAAGTACTTTATGTATGGTTCGATGCGCCAATTGGATACGTTTCAGCTACTCGAGAATGGGCCGAAAGAGAAGGAAAGGATTGGGCGCCTTATTGGCAGTCGGAAGACACTAAGTTGGTGCACTTTATTGGGAAGGATAACATCGTTTTTCATTGCATCATCTTCCCCGCGATTTTGAAGGCGCATGGTGATTATATTTTGCCGGAAAATGTGCCAGCTAACGAATTTTTAAACTTAGAAGGCAATAAGATTTCAACCTCACGAAATTGGGCGGTTTGGTTACATGAATACTTAGAGGAATTTCCAGAAAAGCAGGATGTGCTTCGTTATGCCCTTTGTGCAAACGCACCAGAATCTAAAGACAACGACTTTACTTGGAAAGACTTTCAGACTAGAAATAACAGCGAGCTAGTAGCGATTCTTGGGAATTTTGTCAACCGCGCAGTGGTACTTACCCATAAGTACTTTGATGGCAAAGTTCCGGCAAGGGCTGAGCTTTTTGATATCGATAGCGAAGCGATTGAGACTTTAAAATCCATGCCGAATAGAATCGGAACGGCTATTGAAAGATATAGATTCCGTGAGGGATTGGCTGAAATGATGGAGCTGGCGCGTCAAGGCAATAAGTACTTGGCAGAAACTGAGCCTTGGAAATTGATCAAAACAGATCCTGAAAGAGTAGGCACTATCCTGAATATTGCGCTGCAGATTGCTGCGAATATCTCAATTGTAGCAGAGCCATTTATTCCTTTCAGTGCCGAAAAATTAAGAAAGTCACTGAACTTCGAACAGCTGAAATGGGCGGATGCGGGTAATTCAGATTTGTTAACTGCGGGTCACCCAATAGAACAAGCCCAATTACTTTTCGAGAAAATTGAAGACAGTACTATTGAGGCTCAAATTCAGAAATTAGAAAACACCAAAAAGCAAAACGAAATGGAAAACAAAGAAATAGTGCTTACCCCAATGAAAGAAACCATCGTTTTTGATGATTTTATGAAATTAGATTTAAGGGTAGGAACCATTTTGGAGGCGAAAAAGGTAGCGAAATCGAATAAGCTCCTTGAATTTTTAGTAGACACAGGAATAGACAAACGCACCATATTAAGCGGAATTGCGAAGCATTATTCCCCTGAAGAAATGATTGGCAAACAAGTGACCATTGTAGCTAACCTTGCTCCAAGGCCGATGATGGGTACCGTTTCCGAAGGTATGATTTTAATGGCCGAAGATGCTGAGGGTAAATTAAGACTAATTCAGCCAAATGAGAGTGTCAACCCGGGGTCCACTGTATCTTAAAGAGGCTTAAAAAAAGGACCGTCAGTCTCGAATAGCTGGGATTTCATCATACAGCTGGGATTGACGGTCTTAATTAACGAAGTTACAAGAGGTTTTCTTTTGATATGTCAGGTGTCTTTTAGAAAACAATGGCTGCTACTTCCAAATGGTAGTTATTTTTTGCCCCTCTCCAATAATATTGATCCCTACTGTAATTGAAATTTGGACTAATATCGAAGTTCTCATGATGTGAGGGTATGCGGTGTGCTCTTAAATGCGTTGATTCTGAAGTTAATGGTTGAACTCAACAGAATTATTATTTGTAGTTTCTTCATTTCAGAATATTGATATATTCACCTTCTTTTACTAACTTAATAAACGTTAATAGTTAACGTTTTTAGATAGGTTATCTTATTGTATTAATATATGTGGAATTAATGACTGTAATTGAGTCCGTCATCGACAAATGAGGTTGACGGAATGACTAGTATGTGATGCGAGTACAAGTTGATCTTGCATTATGCACGTCAATCAATCGCATTATCTTTATCCTATAAAACGTCATGATTTATAGTTTACTTCATGTTGGTAAAATTGATGTTTGGATTAAATTTTAGTGAATATGAGTAACGAGAAGTCTTTCCATCATCTAAAAGCCTTATTGGTAGAGGATAGTAACACTGCTTTACTGGACATGAAAACGAAATTAGCCACCTTAATACCTAAAAAAAATATTTTTTTAGCGCAAGATTATTGGCAAGCAATTAGATTGCTTGAAACGCAAGATTTTGACGTTGCTTTTATTGATTTGCATATGCCTGTTAAGACAGGTATGGATTTAATAGTAGATTATATTTATGTTAATCCAAGAACTATAAACCTACCTGTGATTGTCACTACGGGCCTAAGCTCCGAAAGTTTAGTAACCCATTCACTTAAAAATAAGACTTTTAGATACTTATATAAGCCAATTGATTTAGTTGAGATTAAAGAGGCATTGTCTAACCTACCATTAAGAAGAAATGAATCGAAATGAGAGTGAATATCAAGAGATTTTGGATAACTATGGCGACAATGCTTGGTTAGCGCTCCCCGTATTTATAAGGGAGACGGATCTATGTTTTCGGAGCCTAGGTAGTGCTATTGGCCGGAATGATTTGCCTAAGTCAAGAGAAGATCTCCATCAGATGATTGGCGCATCAAAAATCATATACGCTGTTGAGGTTGAACAGTATTTATTATCGCTGCAAAGGATAGTGAAGAGCCCTGAGTTCCCTAAAAGCTGTGCTTATTATCTCGAAAAGATCAAGGCTCAGGTGAATGATCTTTATGAGTTTAGTGTTGAAAATCGAAAGACGTACCACTTATACTCACTGTATATCAAAGAAGATACCTTTAACAAGGTAAAACAACTGTTCGGAGAGAAAATACAACTGTCATTCAGCGCTAGTAGTAAGTTAGGAGACTGCATTTCATATTTATCTTCAAATCATACAGATGTAATTGTAACAGATTATAAAGTAGATTCTTACAATTTTAAAGTGCTTTCGGACTTCCTTCAGTCATCCTATAATAGTACGCCTGTTTTGTTGATCGATGAGACGGCCGATGGTAACGCTCAAGAATCACAAAAGGAACACCCAAATATTAGCGGTAGTGTATTGAAAGGCGCAACTATCAATCAATGGCTTGAATCAATAAAGACGGTCGCCAATGGCCATGATTGTTGGTGATAAAAGAAATTATAATTGTCTTACGAGTTTAAATTAAGGCATACAAGAAATATGTTTTACTCATTGACCAAGTACAAATGGATGTAAAAAAGCTTACCGAATTATCTATTGACATTGTATGTACCATAGACCATGAAGGAAATATTGGGTATGTCAACCCTGCTTTTTCGCGTGCGCTTGGTTACCTCAAAGAAAAGTTAGAAGATAAAAGCCTCTTTGATTTTATACATCCAGACGATGTTGAAGAAACAGTTGCTCACGTTAGAAGTCTAGTGGTAAATAAGGATTGCATAAAATTTGAAAATCGAATTTTATGCAAAGACCAATCGATTAAATACTTTTCTTGGAACGTCTGTTCCATAAAAGACGAAAACATAATTTATGCTATTGGTAATGATATAACTGAGCGCAAGTCTATCCTGGCAAACCTGAGTCAAAGCAGCCATGTACTTGGATTATCCCAGTCAATTGCTAAAGTTGGAGGCTGGGAGTTGGACTTAATCACCAATGAACTCTTTTGGACAGCAGAGACATATCGAATACACGATGCCAATGCTGAAAGTTTTGACCCTTCGGCTGATGCAGGATTGGATTATTATTTACCCGAATCCCGTGCCCGTTTATCCGAGGCTTTGCAAATGGCCAGAGAGAATGGAGAAGCTTACGATCTGGAATTACAACTAAAAACTGCTTTGGGAAGGATAATTGATGTTCGTACTACTTGTAAAGTCACCGTAAAAGAAGGGCAATCAATAAAGTTGACAGGAGCTTTTCAGGATATTACAGACAGGAAAAACGCAGAAAAGAAGTTAAATAAAGCCAAAAAAAAGGCAAAGGAAAGTAAAAAGTACCTTTTTGGTATCATCAATCATATTGGTGTCCCACTTTTTGTCAAAGACAATCAAAGTAGGTTGACTCTAGTCAATGATGCATTTTGCACCCTTTTTCAATTATCTAAAAATGATGTTTTAGGCAAAACATTGGCCGAAAAGGTTTCCCCAGAAGAAAGAGAACATTTTTTAAAGATTGACAAGGAAGTGTTAAAGACTGGCCAAGAGAATATTGTGGAAGAGTCAATGACTTTAAATGGAAATGGAACTCGAATAATTTCAACTCGGAAAGAGAGGTTTGTAGATAATGAGGGTAATAAATTTTTAGTAGGGACGATCCGTGATATCACCGAAAATATAAAGGCTCAGGAAGAAATAAAGAACAGCGAAGAAAGTTTTTCTAACGCTTTTGAAAACGCACCGTATCCAATTGCTATATTAAATATCAATACAGGGGATCGAATTGCCGTCAATAACACATTTAGTGAAACCTTTGGGTACACAAAATCAGAACTCTTAGAAGGCAACATTTACGTAAAGAATTTATGTCAAAATCAGAATGATTTTCTTAATGGTATAACTATCCTAAAAAAAGAGGGTTCTCTCAAACAGTTTCCTTTGGTTATGAATCCTAAGTCTGACAAGATTAAAATGATGCTAGTGAACGCTACGAGATTCCTCACCGATAATAACGATGTGTTTATTACCTCTTTTATGGATATCACAGAGCTGAAAGAAAGAGAAAAGACTTTGGAACAAAGTGACCGTGTTTTTAATGCAGCCATTGATATGTTCTGTATTGCTGGTTTTGATGGATACTTCCAGTATTTGAATCCAGAATGGGAACGAACATTAGGGTGGACAACGGAGGAACTGACGTCAAAACCTTGGATTGAGTTTGTTCATCCAGAGGAAAAGGGAATGACTGAAAACATAAAATCTCTTATTATTAAAGGCCAAGAGATATACCGGTTTGAAAATAGATATATATGTAAAGACGGCTCTATAAAATGGCTTTCTTGGAATTTGAACCCATATGTCGGTGAGGGTATATTCATTGGAGTGGCACGCGACATCACTGAATCAAAGGAAGTAGAGGTTCAATTGATTAATGCCAAAAAGAGAGCAGAGGAGGCACACCGCTTAAAGTCATCTTTCTTATCCAATATGAGTCATGAAATAAGAACTCCGATGAACGGAGTAATAGGGTTCTCAGAATTATTGAAGAGCGATAATTTATCTTCGGAGGAAAGGAAGAGATACCTAGATGTTATTGATAGAAACTCAAAACAACTACTCGATCTCATTGACGATATTATCGATATCTCTAAAATGGAATCAGATCAATTAAAAATCACCATTAAAGAATGTCAAGTCTCGCAAATTATCTCTGATTTGCTAATTATTTTTAACGAAATTAAGTCAGTGCATAGTAAGCCGAATATAGAGTTTAGGGCTAATTTACCTGACAAGTTTAAGGATTTGGTGATTCTTACCGATGGTTTAAGGATACGCCAAGTACTGACAAACCTACTGACTAATGCATTAAAGTACTCTGAGAAAGGAATCATATCATTTGGTGTTGATGTGATTAACGATGAAGTCGTTTTTTATGTTAAAGATGAAGGAATAGGTATTTCAGAAGAAAATATCGGTCCGATATTTGAACGCTTTAAGCAATTAGAGAGCACAGACAATGAGGGGGTTGGCGCTGCCGGAGCCGGTTTAGGTTTGGCTATTTGTAAAGGAATTGTTGAGTTACTTGGTGGTACAATATCAGTCAAGTCAGAGTTGAATGTAGGGAGCGAGTTTACTTTCAGAATACCGTTTAATAAAGGCAAAATCAGAAAGACTGATCAAGCAAAAAGGAAAGAGACCTCGATATCTCTGGAAGGTAAAACCATTCTGATTGCAGAAGATGGGGCCACCGCACGGCTTTATTTTAAAGTGGCCCTGGAAGAGACAAAGGCCAATATATTATTTGCTAATAATGGTAAGGTAGCGATAGAGTTATTTATGGCGCATCCTGAGATTGATGTCGTTATGATGGACATTGGCATGCCAATCATGAATGGCTTTCAAGCCATGGAGCAAATTCTAAAGCTTGATCCGTCAGCAAAAATTATTGCTCAAACAGCCTATGCAATGACTAATGAAAAAGAAAAGTGCTTTGCAATTGGTTGTAAGGATTACCTCACCAAACCTATTCAAAAGGAAGCGTTGATCCAAGTTTTAGGAAGGTGGGTTGAATAACGAAAGGATAAACCAGATTTATCCTTTGGAATGCTAAACAGAGGGCCAGTGATTTCTCATTTGTCCGTGGTCCATTTGCTGTTTTTTAAGTCGACAATTGTTTTTAGGCATCTTATTCCCAGTTGCTCTCATTAAATTCTTAAATACAGCAAATATTACCTTAATGAATTTCTGAGTTCAATTTGGCTTCCAATTGGGCAGTCTTTACTCCCCTCATTTTTAGAAAACGCTAAAACATGGCCTTCCCCTTTTGCAACGCCAAATATTTCGGCCACCTGAATCGTATAGGCTGGTATTGAAAGTCTAACGCCACCGTTTTTCCCTTTCTTGCTTTTAATCAAGTCAGCGCTTTTAAGGTCAGCGAGTTCATTACGCACCAACACAGGGTTTATATTCAAGCTTTTTGCCAAATGGCCAGACGTTATCCAGTCACTCTGATACTTAGCCACAAAAGTCGTGATATGTGTCGCTATGGAAAACCGGCTTTTTACCATATTTAAAAAAGATGAAAAGACAAGGTTAGAGATTATTGGTTTATACTCAAAGGTCTAAAAGCTAATATATTGGTTATCCTATGGAATCGTATTTTCATTGCACTATTTTAGACCTAATTGTATAATGAATGCCTCCTTATCAATTGATAATTGAGGATAAGCTACTTGCAAGTTGATTTCTAGCCCTTCTTTACCTTCCACAAAAAGGCCTTTCACTCCTGAGCTTTCTTTTATATTTTTGATTCGTTGACACAAACTATTGGGAAATGAAAAAATGGATTAAAACAACGCTTAAGGTGCTTAGCATTCTTTTGCTAGTGGTATTAGTCGCAGGCATCTCGGTCGGGCTATGGGCAAGGGCAACCTTCCTTAAATTTGAAAGTGATTATGCCGCAAATTTAGATTTTGAACAACTTACCATCAATGGCTTTACTTTTTTAGATAGAAACGGAAACGGAAAGCTTGATGCCTACGAGGACGAACGGAAGCCCACAACAGAAAGAGTAGAAGACCTACTGTCTCAAATGACAGTGGAAGAAAAAATACATCTGCTCAAAGGCTCGGGCATGGCTTCGGGCATTGGTATGGTGCCCGAAGGGGAAGGAATTCCCGGAGCAGTCGGAACGATTGTGCCTACCCCAAGATTGGGCATCCCTACGATTTATCTTTCTGATGGCCCAGCTGGTTTAAGAATAGAACCTAAAAGAACAGGAGAAGACAGAACTTATTACGCCACCGCATTTCCGATCGGTACTTTAATGGCCTCTACTTGGAATACAACATTGGTAGAACAGGTCGGCCAGGCCATGGGCAGCGAAGCCAAAGCCTATGGTTTGGATGTGGTTTTGGGACCAGCGGCCAACATTCATCGTCATCCATTGAATGGTAGAAACTTCGAATATTATTCAGAAGATCCTGTCCTTACCGGTTGGATTGGTGCGGCCATGGTCAATGGTATAGAATCAAATGGAGTTGGTACTTCTGTAAAACATTTTGTCGCGAATAATCAGGAAACCAATCGAAATCTCAATGATGTTATAATTTCTGAAAGGGCGCTGCGCGAAATCTACTTGAAGGGTTTTGAAATCATTGTAGAGAAATCACAGCCTTGGACAATCATGTCTTCCTACAATAAAGTGAATGGTGAATATGTTGCTGAAAGCCCTTATTTATTGACCGATGTTTTAAGAAAAGATTGGGGTTTTGAAGGACTGGTAATGTCGGATTGGTTTGGTGGTCAGGATGCGGTGGGTGAAATCGCAGCAGGAAATGACTTGTTAGAACCTGGTACCAAAAAGCAATGGAATGCTTTGACTGAAGGCTATGAAGATGGGACACTTTCATTAGAGTCAATTGACACTTCTGTGAGGCGTATTCTTAAAATGGTGATCGAATCGCGTAAAATGGAGAATTACCAATATGGTAATAACCCAGATTTAGAGGATAATGCCAAAATCACAAGGCAATCAGCTTCTGAAGGGATGGTACTGTTGAAGAATAATAATGTGCTGCCGATTACCAACAAAGTGAACGTGGCTTTACTGGGGGTAAACTCTTACGATTTTATCGCTGGTGGAACTGGCTCTGGCGATGTGAATGAGGCTTATTCAATTTCCTTGGAACAAGGGCTTCTGAACATTGGCAAGGAAGTGAAACCTAAATCAGAAGAAATAGATTTGGCTTTGGAGCAAGGGCAGCGCAATGCTGGTTTCGAAATCAACGAAAACGCCAAAGCTATTTACGAAGCACACAGAACGGCCAATCAAAAGGCATTCGTGAAACCAGAAGGTTTCAACGCCATGTTTCAACCGTATAATCCACCTCAGGTCAATTACTCAACAGTACAGTTGAAGGAAATGGCAGGGATATCAGATGTTGCGATCATCACCATCGGTAGAAATTCAGGTGAAGGTGGAGACAGGGTAGAAGTGGATGATTTTCTCTTGACCGAAACCGAAAAGGACTTGATATCGCGCACTTGTGAGGTTTTTCATGCAGCGGGCAAAAAGGTAGTTGTGGTGCTTAATATTGGTGGAGTGATTGAAACAGCTTCATGGAAAGCTCAGCCAGACGCCATTCTATTGGCTTGGCAAGGTGGACAAGAAGGCGGTAATTCTGTAGCCGATATTTTGGCAGGGAATGTCAATCCTAGCGGAAAATTACCAATGACTTTTCCGATCAATTTGAATGATCACTGGTCCAATAAGAATTTCCCTTTAGATGGCGAACCGATGAAAATCACCAGTATGCTTTTTGCCGAAGAAGTAGCAGAAGAAGACAAAGTGAAAAATAAGGATTACACAATTTATGAGGAAGGCATTTATGTGGGTTACCGACATTTTGATCGGGCAGGATTAGAAGTTGCTTATCCATTTGGCTACGGTCTTTCTTATACCGATTTCGATTTCAGCGATTTGAATGTGACTCTTGCGAATGACACTATCAACATCCGTTTCAGTGTGCAAAACATGGGGGAATCAGCAGGGAAAGAAGTAGCGCAAGTGTATGTGGCTAAATTGAATTCTAAAATCAATCGCCCCATGCAAGAGTTGAAGGCATTTGCTAAAACTAATCTGCTTGGCGCTGGAAAATCTCAGGTAATCGAATTGAAAGTACCCATCAAAGAATTGAGCTACTGGAATGAAAGTACTTCGGGCTGGACGCTAGAGCCAGGTGTTTACACCATTCGTTTAGGGAATTCTTCAAGAGCGATAAAGCTTGAAAGCGTGCTTGTCTTATAAACTGAGCTCGATAAATAAAACAAGGCTGTACTAATCGCAGGGAAACTTTCTTATTGCTGAACTCTCCAAAAGTTCTCATTCATAATGCAAATAAACTCATGGACTTCTGATGAGTTAGTGACATCAACTTTTGGAGAGATTTTTCTACACTTAAAGTAGAGCTCTGGTTCATAAAAAAACTAAGAATCAGTTTTCATACAATTGGTTGCCATTGATCAGTCTGCGGATGGGTCAATGGCATTTTTTTAGGCGTATTTGAGGTATTTTTCGTTGGCCCATTTAATCCCCCAACTCATAATACTATTTGCGACTAAGCCCCCTAGGGTGGTTATGAAAAAACTGAATACAAAAAAGTAATTAAAAATCGCTTGCCCCTCATTGAACATCATTTGCGTCATCAACCCAAAGCCTTGGCCTACCATTAACTGAATTGAAATTAGGCCTACACTACAAGTTTGAATCGTGATGGATTTTAGTCTCCATTTTTTAATTGATTTCCTATGAATAAGTGTTGGGAGAAACCCCCATAACATGCCTAATAAGTAAAAGCCAGATTGTATTGATGTACGGAAACCATCCATAGGATAGTAGTCTAATAATAAGATGCTGACAGCAATAATAGCGAACGAAATAATCACTTTTCGGCCAAAAAAGTAAGTTGAGAGTTCTTTTAAGACCATGTCTTTTACCTTTGCGCCAATGAGTTTTTGCAAGGATTCTTCTATTGATGAAAGACCAAAAATCCCAAAGCTGCTGTGCGCTTTTGTGATGGCCAAATCGAAGTTCATCTCTGGTCTTTCCTCTAACAATGATTCAACCTTACTAGCCAAATGGTCGAGCGCTTCCATTTCTACCTCAATGGTGTTAAAGCCGCGCTTATTGATAAAGGTCTTGATTGCTGCTATTTGGTCTATTGAAAGGGTAGTATTAGGCATATTTTAAATACTTTTCATTTGTAATATCTGTTGCCCATTTCATCATAGAAAAGCCTACCAAGCCAAGGAATGTCATTAAACTTAATGAGATTATAAAAACCAATGGCACATAGATACTGCTAGGTTCAGGGTTGAATTCGATTAACATCCTTGCGAGTTGAGCAATCAAGTAGGCAGAGCCAGTAAATCCATAAAAAGCATTTTGAACTACCAATGATCTCTTACGCCATTTTCGGTAAGACTTTATGAAAATCATTATTGGCAAAATCATTAGCACGATGGCATAGATATAGAGTATAGTGAGGACATTCAATGAATCGAGCTGAAACGGAATAATTTTTTGGAATAGAAATGAATATAGAATAACCGATAAGAGTGTGAAGATTTTAGAGCCATTGAGGTATGATAAAAATTCGATCCTATACTGCTTTCTAACGGTAGTTCTGAATCCCATGAGAATGGCATCTTCAAAAGTAGCTAGTCCGAAAACCCCTAGCCCTGAATGTGCTTTGCGTAGTGCTAGGTCAAAATCCATCTCTGGTCTTTCCTCTAACAATGATTCAACCTTACTGGCCAAATGGTCGAGCGCTTCCATTTCTACCTCAATAGTAGTAAAGCCTCGCTTGTTAATAAAAGCTTTGATTGTTGCTATTTGCTCAATGGTAAGCGACATGGTTCTGAAGTTTTTGAAAAGTTTTGTTCATTACTCTAAATCCCGCAATCAGGTAAATACTCAGTGCGCTAATGTATATGATAAAAACTATTGGGTTTCGAGCTAGCCAGTCTGTTAGAAATAGCGCGATAAGTGAATTGACACCTAGGCCAATAGTATAAACCGCATTCATTCTACTCATGAAGTAGACATTGTGTAAAGGCTTGAATTTTTTGTTGAAAAGTGTCCTAATTACAAAACTGAAGAATAGCGCGACAAAGGAGAGAATAATGAAGTCATAGAGGTTTTTTCCAAGGTCGCTACTCAATTCAACCAAAAGAATTCCGGCTAAAACGAAAAGCATAGGATAGAATATTTTTTTACCAGAGAACAGATCAATCGCTTCGTGGTAAACCTCTTTAAAAGTGGCTATGTGTTCCACCTTTAACCTTTCTTGTTGGACTGCCGATGGATTAATTTCCTCAATGGCCAAAGCAGCAGCTTCTACAAATTTAATATCGCTGACCTCCATTTGCTGCTCTATATTACAAACGATATGGTCAACCAGCTCAATTTTGATATCGTCATACCAAATATTCTCGGCATCAATATATTCTCGAATATGCTCGATTTGATAGTAAGCTAGTTTCATTTCAACTCTAGTTTAAAGGTGAAGTTCTCTTTAAAAAGTTTAAGACAGGTAAAGCCAAATAACAACACTAGTGTTGAGAGACATATGGTTACTACCGGGTAAGCACTTAAAAAAGTCTTAAAAGTTTCTCTACCGATAATGTGTGGAATAACCCCATTTACGCCAAGATTCACAAAGGAGATAGGAAAGCTGATGAAGAATATTAACCAAGCATTTAGGTTACTGCTCGTGTATGGAAGCTTTTGTTTTCTGCACTGACGGTAAAAGGTCATACAACCATATCCCGCGACAAATAGGGGGCTAACCAAGCCGATACCTAGCGAAAAGACAATAATAAATTTTTGTCCGAAAAGCTGTGACCCAAATTGAACGAGAATAAATGAAGCCATAACAAACCCGATGGCCGGCCAGCCAAACAGGCCAAAGAAAATCTCTTTGGCGCGTTTCCAAATCATGCTCTTTCTGATTTTATTCTGCCCATTAACGATTTTCAACATGCCTTCGGCTCCGCCAAAAGAAGGTTCAGAAATAGTGAGAATATAAGTGTTTAGGTCAAGTACATGATTCTTCTCAAAGCCCGTGGCAATATGATCATAGAACTCTTCGAAGGGTTCTTGGTCT
>JBLIES010000011.1:0-36622 GCA_047633135.1 Roseivirga sp. | reverse complement strand
CCTCCTGGTACAGGGAAGACGACAACGCTTGTCAACGCCATTAAAGAGGTCGTGAAAAACGAAAAGCAGGTATTGGTTTGCGCACAGAGTAATGCGGCTGTCGACTTAATTGTAGAAAAACTAGACAGTCTGGGGCTAGAAGTGCTCCGCCTTGGTCATCCTGCACGCTTAACACCCGAGGTGATAGAAAATAGCCTTGACGTAAAAATCTCTAAACACAATTTCTTTAAGGAATTAAGAGAGGTAAGGAAAAAGTCTGAGGAGTTTAAAAAGATGGGCCAAAAGTATAAGCGCAGCTTTGGTAGAGAGGAGAAATTCCAAAGGGACTTACTACTTAAAGAAGCCCGACTTTTAAGACAAGACGCTGATCGGATCGAGTCACAAATCACTGGGGATTTAATGGACAGAGCAGAGGTTATCGCTTGCACGCTAGTCGGTTCAACGCATCAACTATTGAGGGATAGGGTTTTTAAATCTGTTTTTATTGATGAGGCAAGTCAAGCGTTAGAGCCAGCCTGCTGGATTCCTATTCTGAAATGCTATCGTGTAATTATGGCGGGCGATCACTTGCAACTGCCACCTACGGTCAAGTCAATTAAAGCCGGAAGAGAGGGGCTTGAAGAAACCCTTTTTAAGAAGGCGATAGAGACTGCCAAGGCTGATGTAATGCTCGAAACGCAGTACAGAATGCATCCTGATATTATGAAATTTTCAAGCGATTATTTCTACGATGGTAAATTGGAGGTGGCCGAAGAAGTATTGGTACGTGATTGGGAAGATAAAGGCGCTAGGTTTGAATTTATAGACACTGCTGGCTGTGGTTTTCAAGAAAAAGTAAAGAAGGAGACCCTAAGCACCTACAATGAGGAGGAAGCTAAATTGGTGATTAAATTACTTTCAGAAAATATTTCTGAAGGTCAAACAATAGGGATTATTGCGCCATATAAAGCGCAGATAGAATGCATCTCAGATTTACTTCAAGCCGAAGAGATGCTAGAAGAAGTAAAGGAGAATATTTCTATCAATACTGTTGATGCTTTTCAAGGCCAAGAGCGAGATATTATTTTCATTAGTCTTACCCGAACCAATGAAAAAAGTGAGATTGGCTTTTTAAAGGAATACCGCAGAATGAATGTGGCCATGACCAGGGCTAAATCTAAGCTTATTGTCATTGGTGATTCTGCTACCTTGGGCAAAGACCCCTTCTACAATGCGGTAATCGATTATGTTCAGTCAATTGGAGGCTATAAGTCTGCCTTTGAGTTTTTATACAGTTAAGTCGATCGGTTTTTACGTTTGCCATAGATTTTAAATAGGTTTCTAAAATTAAAGTAGCGGGCTGTAATAGGCGTGATTGAACTTGAATAGCTGGATTAATTCAATTATTAAATAATAAAGTATTGATCAGAAAAACATAGATTTAAGATTGTTAACCAAAGCGCTACTTAATGGAACAGTCTGAGATCACCACAGAAACACACGATGCTCAATCAAGTATAGTTACTACACTTCAACATCATTGCAGAGTAATGCTCGACTTTGTTCTTAAAAACGGGAAAAAAATCGATTCAGTTCAGGTGGCAATCATTGAAAGTAATGCTTCGAGACCCGAAATGAAAGAGATGGTGGGGGCCTATAATTACTTAGCCGACTTGGTGAAGCCAGCCTTACCCGGCACACTAATCATGTTTGATAAAAGTAAAAAGGAAAAAAGTACACTGAGTATACTGGGCCCTTTGCCGATTGTCAGACATTTTATGCTTTTGTCTATTGCTTCTTTGATCGCATTGATTGCCAGCAGCCTTTCGGCTGAAGTTAATGTAAAAACTATTCAGCTGAGTATGCTACAAGGCTACGGAATTAGTCAAGCTTTTCGGTTTTTGTTTTTGCTTGCGGCAAGTAGTGTAGGGGCCGCGTTTTATGCACTGTTCGAAATGAATAACTACATCAGCGCAGGTACATTCGACATCAAGTACTCTTCTATTTACTGGTCTCGCTACGTTTTAGGTCTAGTGGCGGGAATTCTGCTTTCTGAATTATTTATTGTCTTTATCGAACCTTCAGAAGCGACTGTAGAGATTGGTGCATCGCTATCATCGGCTACTTATTTATTAAAACCAATTCTTGCCATTTTAGGTGGCTTTTCTGCAAGTTTGGTGTACCGAATATTAACAAAATTAATTTTTGCTGTGGAATCCATTTTTTCGGGTTCGGCCAATCAAATGGTGTCGCAAAAGCAACAAGAGTTTGATTTGGCTAGGGAAGCAAGTGAGCAAAAGTTGAAGAGCGATGCCATTCACAACCTGTTGAACTTAAAGGCAAATTTGATCAAGAATAATGTATCACAATCAGTAGTTGATGAGGTAGATCAAACACTTGCTCAATACATCACTTTACCTTCGCCAAAGGGGAGTGCACAGTAGTCGAATTTACCTTTGGCTACTATTTTTTTTGTTTTTTGTTTTGGGATGCAACCCTTAAACCATTTGTCATGTCCTTCTGGCAACTCAAAACAAACACAATGAGAAACTCAAGAATCACAACAATTGTACTGGTCGTATTATTCATTTCCACCTTAAGTTTCGCACAGAAAACTATCGATAAGGTTTTTTCGGGCGTAAAAACTATTAACCTAAGTACTGCTTCTGGCAATGGTTATGTAAAGCGCAGTAATAACAACGAGGTGAAAGTCACCTTGGAATACACCTTCGATGACGAAGATTATAAACCAAGCTTCGAGCAAGATGGCGATCGACTGGTCATTAAAGAAAAATTTGAAAATAGCCGTTGGAACAGAGGCTATGCAAAATGGACGTTAGAAGTTCCAAATGGTATGGAGCTAGAGTTTAAAACGGGTTCTGGTAATATCGAAGTAGATGGTGTAGACATGGATATACTGGCCAAATCAGGATCAGGAAATATAGAAGTTTCGGACCTATCAGGTGTCATGAGAATCAATACGGGTTCTGGTGATATAGACCTTAGTAATGTAAAAGGACAAAGTAAAGGCAACACAGGCTCTGGTAATATTACGCTGAGCAGGGTCGAAGGGGATTCAGATTTTAATACGGGTTCTGGTAATATCCGAGCTCGGGGCATTTCTGGCGCTGTAGACTTCAATACTGGTAGTGGAAATATCGAGCTTATAGATGTTGAAATTAAGGGAAGGTCAAGAATCAATACGGGTTCTGGAAATGCAGAATTAGAGTTATCAAGTCAACTAGAACATGATGTTGAATTGAGCACAGGAAGTGGTAACGCAACTTTAGACTTTAACGGAACAACCATTGCTGGAGTCTTCAGAATGGAAGCCTCTTCTAAAAATGACATCAGAGCACCATTCGAGTTTAATCGAGTGTCTGATAGAGAATCAGGTAGGAGCAATGGTAAACGTTATACTAAAGAAGCGAAGATTGGGAATAAGAATATTGAAATCATTATTAGCACTGGGTCAGGTGTATCTCAAGTCAAAAAGTAATTTTTTTTTCGGAGCCGTGTAATCTTTTTCGGTTTTGTAGGTCTTTCTATCAAACAACGGTCAAATGCTCAAAAATTTTCTAACGGTGACCCTGCGCAATTTGCGCAGGAATAGCCTCTACTCGGTCATTAATATTTCAGGTCTTTCTATCGGCATTGCATGCAGTATATTAATTCTGCTTTGGGTTCGAGACGAAACCTCGTACGACAAGTTCATTCCAAAAGCGGATCGCCTTTATCAAGTATGGGTGAATGCTGAGTTTGATGGCGCTATACAAACTTGGAATTCTGTTCCGTTACCCACTTATCAAGAAATGAAAAATGCCCACGCTAATATTGTAAATTCTACAGTATCGGGTTGGGGTGCCGAAAGATTGATAGCCAGAGATGACAATCGAATCATGCAACAGGGCTATTATGTCGGAGAAGAATTCTTAGATATGTTCGAATTTCCAATGAAAATCGGAGATCCTTCAGAGGTGTTAGATGATCCTTCGTCAATCGTAATTTCTGAGGCTTTGGCAGAAATCATGTTCGAGGGAGAAAATCCGATTGGACAATTCTTAAAGGTGGATGATCTAAGTATCTTGAAAGTGACAGGAGTATTTAAGAATGTACCTAAAAATTCATCCTTCGAATTTGATTACTTGATACCGTGGAAGCATCGCGAATCCATAGATCAATGGTTGATGGAAAACAAAAATAGTTGGGGTAATTACTCATTCCAAATTTACGTAGAACTCACGGATGCAGAAAGTGAGCTTAATGTAGAGGCTGGCATTAAAGATATTTTAACTGAGAAAGGAGAAACAGATGTGCCAAGAGCATTTTTCTTACATCCGCTATTGAGGTGGAGGCTTCATGGTCAGTTTGAAAATGGAAAAGAATCAGGGGGCCAACACGAATACGTAACCTTATTCTCTGTTGTGGCCATGTTAATTTTGATCATCGCTTGTATCAATTTTATGAACTTGGCAACTGCACGTTCCGAAAGAAGGGCAAAAGAGGTAGGTATCAGAAAAAGCTTGGGTTCAAGACGAGGCCAATTGATTGCTCAGTTCTATGGTGAGTCATTGGTTATCGCGGTGATTTCTTTTCTCTTTGGTATTTTATTGGTGAATTTATTATTACCAGCATACAACAATCTGGTAGATAAAAAATTAGCCATAGACTATCTTTCATCTGATTTTTGGTTGTTTTCACTTACCATCATTTTTGTAACTGGGATAGTTTCGGGGAGTTATCCATCACTTTATCTATCTTCTTTCGACCCGATTAAAACACTCAAGGGCAAAGTCTCAGTAGGTAAGAATGCAAATCTACCACGTAAGATTCTCGTCATGATGCAGTTTGGCTTTGCCATTATTCTCATCATTAGTACGATCGTCATTGTCAAGCAAATTGATTTGGCTAAAAGCCGTGATCTAGGCTATAGTCAAGAAGGTTTAATCACCATTCCATTGACCGATGAGATCACCAAAAACTACGATGTACTTAAACAGGAATTGTTGAGGACAGGCGCAGTGGTATCTATGACCAGATCAAATAGTGATGTGACTTCTATTCAATCCAACAACTTTTTAAACTGGCCAGGTAAGCCCGAAACTGAAAAAGTAATGTTTGTGACCGTAGTGACGGCTCATGATTATGCTAAAACTGTTGGAGCAGAGATGATTTTGGGTAGAGATTTCTCTAAGGAATATGTAACAGACAGTACAGCCATTGTTGTGAATAGAGCTGCCATGGATTTAATGCAATTAGAAAACCCTATTGGAACACAATTGAATTTATGGGGCGGTAAGCGCACTCTCATTGGTGTAATGGAAAACATATTAATGGGCTCACCTTATGAGCAAGTGAAACCAATGTTTATGCTGCTTGATGATTGGGGCGGTTCTTTGACTTTAAGACTACAAAAGACAGATGATATGTCGGCAACCTTGAAAACTGTTCAGGGTGTTTTCGAAATTTATAATCCTGCTTACCCATTTGATTACCATTTTGTTGATGTGGATTTTGAAAGAAAATACACCACCATTAATCTTACTCGCCAGCTATCGACCATTTTCGCAATCCTTACCATTTTTATCACCGGTTTAGGTTTGTTTGGCTTGGCCTCATACACCGCAGAGCAGCGCATTAAAGAAATAGGGATAAGAAAGGTGTTAGGTGCTTCGGTTGCTAATTTGGTAGTCCTTATGTCATTTGATTTTGCAAAGTTAGTGCTGATTTCTTTTGTGGCGGCAGCTCCCTTAGCCTATCTGTTTTTGGATAACTACCTTCAGAAGTACAGCATCAGAACCAGTATTGATTGGTGGATTTTTGCGGTAACAGGTGTCGTTGCATTAGCGTTTGCTTTGGCTGTAGTCATTAATCAAGCCAGAAGAGCAGCATTGGCTAATCCTGTCAAATCATTGAGGAGTGAGTAAGCCGTCTTAAGTAACATGAACTGTACATTAAGCCCAGTCATTCTGAACTTGATTCAGAATCGGTGGGAACACTAGTAGAGAGAGTAATCAAAATGGGGGTCACTCTCTCTAAATAGTCGCTCGGTTTTACTGAGTACCGAATAGTGTTGTAGCCTCTTGCTAGCTTAGTAATAAAGGTGGTTTTGTCGGCAGCCCAAGCCCAAGGTGACAGCCACAGAAGCCTTAGAAAATATAGTCGTCCTGAATTTGTTTCAGAATCTTACTTGGCTTGATACAAATATTTCAAATCAACGCCTCAGCCCAATTTTATCAATGGCAATAACTCCCTTTGGCGATTGATCAAATACCAATTCTATGGCACTATAAGAAAGCGCAGGGTCAGCTGAGAATGAATCAAAAGGAATTTCGAAAGTCTCCATGGCCAACTCCCAATTATCGCCTAGTCTGGAACTCATTTTATCAATTTTCATGTATTTCACTCTGATCTTAGGGGCAATTTTCTTGTGATCATATAGTTCAGTTGATACACTCAACGAATCATTGGCAATTAGTCGAATGGTGAAATTTAGGTCTTCATTACCTTCTAGTTTGATTTTAGAGTCCTCTGCTCTTGCCAATGAAAATAAAAGAGTAGAGCTAGAAGCCATGCTAAAAGGCGTATTAAAGTGGAGACGATACTTTTTTATTGATTGAGTAGAATCATTATTCCATCCTATGACCACTCCATTTTTACCTTGGCTGCTCTTGTCTCTATGTTGAAGTTCTTGCTCATACCAAATGTCTAGGTTTTCGCTTGAAATGGTGATGTTTTCCGAAAGGGTAGTTTCTAAATCGATATCCTCTTCGTAATCTACTAATGTACTGTCAGCAGAGGATTGAAAATTATTCACATAAACGACACTTGGCAGCCAATCGCTTGCCACCATCGCATTTTTCAAAAGTGGTAAGTATTCCTTTTTTTGATTGAAAACAATGTCTGTGAATGCACCAATATACGTTTTTGCCACTGATCTTTGGTCTTCACCTTGAAGCAAAGGAGCAGTGTTCAAAAACCAACCTGAGGTACCTCCAAAATCGTTTCTACCCCAAATTGAATTGAACTGACCGTGGTTCGCTTGATGCACGTAAAGACCCGCTTTAATTCTTTCTAAAGAATCATTGTTCGTAATTCTTTGGTATTGCCTTAAACCAAAGAAACTAGCTTCATCAGCATCATAGGCACCTTGGATCGAAAAGTAATTAATATTCTCTAATTCTATTCTTCTGAAGTAACGCGCATCGGTAGGTGCGATAGTTACTATTCCTTGAATCCCGAAATTAAAATCGAAAGTCAAGTTGGCGTCATCTGGGAAGTAAGAAAGCTTATTATATGCAGCGGCAATAGAAACAGCTTCTCCACCTCTTGAATGCCCCATTAAGATGACATTGTCTAAATCTACTTTTTGGTAGAATTCAGAGTTTTGATCGTTGTTCCATTCACGCCACTGGCTTAAATGCTTCAACAGGAACCAGGCCCTTGCTGGCATTTCCTTTCCTCCAAAATCTCCAGACCAAGTGCCATTAATGAAATTCTCGTCTACCGAAACGGTGATGTAGCCTTTACTGGCAAGCATTTCGCCTAAATACGCGTAGCCAGGGTCTGAATAATGTTCCATGCTATGATTACCATGGACGATAAGGATCAAAGGGCTTTTGCCTTCTTTTTTTGGCATCCATGTTCTGCCATTGATAGGGAATTCAGTAAGCCCAAAGCCCCAATATTTCTCTCTGTATTTTTTCTTTTTACCTTTCCATTCAGGAATGATTAAAGTACCATCAACACTCGCTGTTTTGACTTTGACTTGAGCTCCGTATTCGGGTCGCCTTTCATCTGTTCCACTACCATAAGTAAAGAAATCAAAACCATAACTACCTACTTCAGCAGGATTTGAGATACCCATTTCAGAAAGGGTCTCGACCACAGTAGGTTTAAAGTCAATAGGGAAAGGATCACTTCCTTCATCAATCAGAAAATAGACTGGCGCTGCTATTCCCGCTACACCTATCAACATCAAAAGGCTGTATAAACTCTTATTCCTTTTCCCTCTGAGCAAGTTCATAAGAGAGCCGGTAAAAAGGACGAGTGCAGAAATGGCGATTGTCAACGACTCAGTCAATACAGTACCAGACCAGCCAAAGTGCATATAATCGGCTAAATAAAAGGTGAAGACGGTGGCAAGCACTAAGGAAACCGCTACTGTAGGAATTTCTCTAACAAATAAATGCAGTGCTGAACCAAGCCATCGAAAAACATAAAATGCTAAAATACCAGCGATTAAATAAGCTGGGATTTGTAGATAAAGTGAGTAACCACTTCGAAAAAAAATAGCGCCAATCGCCATAAAGCTTAGCGATAGGAAGAGTAAACCAAAAAATGATCCTTTGATAAAAAGATCGAGCTGGCTTTGTTGGTTGCCAGTTGGTAGTTTATTTTTCTTGTTGATTCGGTTGAAGAATGCCATTTACTATTGTTTAAAAATTTAAGATAGTAAAGAGAGAGTGAAGACCTAAGCAGAATAATATGTATGGTTGAGTATTACTTCAATTGGATATTGTGACTGAGATCTTGTAGCAACTGCACCTTACTTTCGAAAGTTTCAACCTTACTTAATAGCACATTGACCTTCATGGAGCAGGCCATTTCGAAGGTTTGATCAACAACTTCAAGGTCAAGTTCTTTTGCCAATCGCTGTACCTCGTTCATTTCTTCATAAGGGAACATAAGGGTGAAGCTTTTGGTAATTGGTTTTTCGATGATTTCGTTTTGAGCCAAGGCTTCGGCAGCAGCCGTTTTGTATGCGGTAATCAGTCCTCCGACCCCAAGTTTAGTTCCCCCGAAATAACGCACCACAACTACCAAGGTATTAGTCAATTCATTTGACTTGATTTGCCCAAGAATTGGATCGCCAGCAGAGTGGTTCGGCTCGCCATCATCATTGGCCCTGTAATGTTCAGCTGCTAACCCAAAAATATAGCCGTAACAGAAATGCCGCGCGTCATAGAACTGCTTCCGCAGGGCTTCGAGTTTTTCTTTGATTTCCTCTTCGTTCGATACAGGGTAAGCAAAGGCCAAAAACTTACTTCCTTTTTCCTTGTAAAAACCTTCGGAATCTTTGGCGACAGTAAGGTAAAAATCGTTGGGCATGGTACAAAAGTAGTAAAACTGAACTAGGCCTAGATGTATGAAAGGATTTCTTGATAGCTCAAGAGTAATATGGCCGCAATAGCCAACCCAATACCGATTTGATTGAGCAAATTCAATTTCTCTTTGAAAAGCAGTATTGCAAATACAGTAGACACGATGATAATACCAATATTCAATGTTGGGTACAGAATGGCTCCGTTGTTTTCAAAAGCGGTTAGGGCCTTTAATTGGAAGTAAATGGAAAAATAATTAGGAACACCTAGGTAAATGCCACCAATAATATCCTTTGGTTTTACTTTGATTTTTTTAATCAAAATGAAGAGTAGCCCTAATACAAAAGCAGAGGCAAAAGTGACAATAGGGAAGACCCCTTCTACTTCTTCTTCTATTAGGTTATGGTTGGCATAATTCAGCGTGGTATCTATCAAGCCTCCTAAAACAAAAACAGCTAAGGGCAGCGCCAAGTAACTTAATGTGATTTTTTTGGGAATTGTGCCGGCTTGCTTCTGCTTTTTTGACACCAAGTAAATAGCAACAAAGGCAATAACGATTCCGAGGTAGTTCCAGAAATCTAGCGATGAGGTACCGATTTTAAAAATGAACAAGCTAAACAATACGGGTATGGCGAGCGACATTTTACTCGCTACTGTGGCGACTGCCACTCCTCTAGTCTGGGTTGTTTTTGCCATTAGGTAGAAGGTGCTTACGAAAACGATCCCTAATATTGCGGCTACTAGAAACCAGTTTTGGTCTATCGCTAAATTCGCCTTTATGTTTCCAAAACCAACATAAAGGCTACCTGTGATCACACAAACAAAATAGTTGGTGACTATCGCTGGGAAGGTATTGATATTGAACTTAGAGAATGACCTAAAGGACAAGAAAATTGCCACATTGGCTAAGATTGTAAGCAGCAGGTAAAACATGAGGGCGAAGGTAAGGAATCAGGGGATTGAGTTTTATGGAGGCGAACAATTTATTGACCCAAGTAGACAAAGCGTATGATACAAGCTGTAAAAAATGGTAAGGTTTTTTTGACGCTTAGCTTTACCCTATTGTTGTAAACAAGCAATGATTAACTTGATGAAGTTGATCGGATACCTACACTATTTACGCTACCTTTTAATTCTTGAGAAGAGATTGTCCCTGAAAGAATTGTGACTTTCTAGCGCAATATCTTAATTTCAACAAAAAATAATATCCTTGAAAAAACCTGAGATCTACACCTTCGATACCAAGCCTGATTTAAAGGGAAACCTTACCTTTTTAGAAGAGCTGAAAGATGTACCCTTTGAAGTGAAGCGGGTCTATTGGCTTTATGGAATACCTGAGCAACAAATAAGGGGAGATCATGCCCATAAAACTGGTGAGCAGGTGATTATCGCAGTACAAGGAAATATTGAGGTGCTTCTAGAGTCGATCAAGGGAGAACTGTTCAACTGCACCCTCGATAAGGCGGATACTGGGTTATATATTCCTCCCAATTGGTGGGGCAAAATGATCTTTGGTAAAAATACAGTAATGATTGGATTGGCCTCCGATGAGTACAATGAAGGAGATTACATTAGAAATAAGAAGAATTTTAAATGAGAGATCTCAAGGTTGTTGAGCGAGAACCAATAGGTTTTGAAGTACAATACGCGCAATTGCTCTATACTTCTGTTCAGTTTTTAGAAGTGAATAATAACCTTCCCCAAATTCATTTTTGGCTGATCGATAATTATGTGAAATCAACATTAGGGCACATCAGCTTTTCGGTGGAAGAGGGCAAGGCATTAAGTCCAGCTAAGGCACCGTTTGGTGGCTTCTCACTTTGCGATACTTTGAATAGCCAAGAAATAAGCTTTTTTGTTTTCGAAGTGCTTCGCAAATTGAAATCACATTCCGTCACTACGGTTAACATCAAGCTGGCCCCAGAAAATTATAGTGACCAAATCTCAGTTTTGACAGAGAACCTTGGTTTTGCAGGGTTTTCAAAAATCAAAGGATTGATTTATCAAGCCATTAAAGTTGATTCAACTTTGTTTCAAAAGAAAGTGGCAGAAATGGAGAATCGTAAGTTGAAGAGGTGTAATAACGAAGGCTACAGGTTTGAAATGCTTTCTCAAAATGCTTTGTACGATGTCTTCCAATTTGTTAAAACCCATCGTGACGAAAAAGGCTATGACTTTTCTATGGATTGGTCCAGCCTTAAAGCGGCCGATCGAGCATTGGCTAAAACTTATTTACCTGCGGCTGTTTATGATGGGCAAAGGATGATTGCCGCTACCATCGCTGTAAAGGCATCGACCAATGTACTTTATAACTTTTCACCTGCTCACGATTGGGATTATAATGGATTCAGCCCTGTGGTAATGCTTACCGAAGGGCTCTATGATTATTGCCAATCGAACCAGATTGGGCAATTAGATTTAGGCACTTCTTATATTGATGATGTAATCAATAAGGGGCTAAAAGCTTTTAAAGCTCATCTAGGTGCTGAAACCTTTTTTAGCCACAGTTATCGGAAAATCTTATCTTCACATTAAAATTTTTACGGTTGGCTCAATTCTTTAAAAGTTCGAAGTGGTCATTCTTGGCTGTGGTCTTCCGCGCCATGGGTGGTCTCACTATCAATAAGCTATTTGCAGTTTACTTCGGCACTAACGGAATCACCCTTCTCTCTCACTTTCAAAATCTTACCGCCTTATTTACGCTGCTTCCATCAGAGGGTATAAATCGAGCGGTGATGAAACATTGGTCGGATCCTAAGGCCAGTGCAGAAGGTAAACTCAAAATCTGGCAGACAGGCTTTTGGTTGACTAATGTCGTTTTTCTGGCTATTTTTGCGGTCCTTTTTTTCTGGAAAAGGGATTTCTTTTTTACGCGCTTTGTAGACCAATACTCGGTAGAAGATTTTCTTTCGATTTTTTTGCCAGCAGTATTTTTAATGCTGATGACTGCCTTGCTCAATTCTATCATTTTAGCTTATAGAGACGTAAAGGGATATGCTTTAGTAAGTATTGGTGGTATGATTATGCTTGTCGCTACGGTAGTTTTTACTGTAAAGCGCGGTGCGCTCGATCAAGCCTTACTCAGTTTCGTGGTGGGCTACTCCTTAATGTTTTTCTGTGCGATAGTATACTTTATCATCAATAGAAAAAAGGTCAAATTACAATTCAGAGCACCCGATGCGGGGTCCTTAAAGAAGATAGGTCATTTCATTCTGATGGCGCTCAGCGCTATTGCTGTTGGGAAGTTGCTTGATTTCTTGGTTCGTGATTACGTAATTGAAATTTATGGGCTTGATCGAACGGGCCTTTGGCAATCAGTGGCAAAAATGTCTTCTAGCTATTTACTGGTGTTTAGTGGTACGGTAGGGGTCGTTTATTATCCAAAAATGGCTTCTTTAATTCATGATGATATCGCCCTTAGAAAGTACGTAGGAAGAGTAATGGGTTTTGTAGCCTTCGTCACCGTGGTCTGTTTAGGGATCTATTTTTTTAATAGAAATTTCATTTTACAACTCTTTTTTGATAAAGGCTTTGAAAAGGCGGCCTATCTAGTCAAGTATCAGGCAATAGGTGATTTCTTTTGTATTCTTTCTTACCTGCTAGCTTACTTATTGAGTGCCCGTGTAAAAACTATTAAATATGTGGTGTCGCAAATATTTTCAGCCTCTATCTACGTAGCGCTAATCTATCTATTAATTGGTAGGTACAATCTAGAAGCTTTGACGCTTGCTTATATGTGGAGGTTCATTGGTTTTTTCTTGATTTTAGTGCTATTCAATAGAAAACTACTTTTCCCGAAAATAGAAGACATTAAGAAGTCTGTGATGAAAAAAGTAACATGATGGAGCGATCGAATTCAATAGAAGAGTACCCTCTGGTTTCTGTGATTTGTATTTCATACAACCATGCTCCATACATTAAAGAAGCACTCAAATCTGTTTTTGATCAAAGCTACAAAAACTTGGAAATCATTATCTTAGACGATGCCAGTAAGGATGAAAGTCAGACGGTGATCAAAGGAGTAATCCAAGGGAAAGATAATATTCAGGTGCACCTGAATCAAACTAATCAAGGCTATACTAAAACTTTCAATCAAGGGTTGACGCTGGCGAAAGGTGAATTTGTAGTTGATTTTTCACTAGACGATATCCTCCATTATGACTTTTTAGCCAAAAGTATTGCCAGATTTCAGGCTTTAGATGTAAGTTATGGCGTAAGCTTTTCAAATGCAGAATATATTAATAACCAATCGCTTGTTATCGATAATCACAATGCGCTACTCAGAAAAAAGGGCTTGATTGAGGTAATTCCCGAAGGCAATATCTTCGAAATGGTGCTGAAGCGCTACTTTATCTGTACGCCCACCATGGTGATCAGAAAAATTGTGTTCGATAGGATGGGAGGCTATGATGAAGACTTGGCCTTTGAAGATTTTGATTTTTGGGTACGCTCATCTCGGTATTTTAAGTACACTTACATTGATGAGGTACTGGTCCGAAAGCGCAAGTTGAAGAATAGCATGTCGGCTAATAGGTACAGGCACAGACAAAATGCACAAATGGCCTCAGTTTTCAAAGTCTGCGAGAAGGCCTTCAGTTTATGTAAGTCGAAAGGCGATTTGAACGCTTTGAAAGTAAGACTTTACTATGAACATCGCCAGTGCATCAGGAACGAAGCCTACGAGTTGGCTCACCAGTATTTAGGACTTCTCAAGCTAGTTAAGGGCAATACCCTGAAAGCAAATATGATTGGGCGGCTGATCAAGTTTGGTTTTGATTTTTCTCGAAATTAATTCAGAAATAAGGCTCAGAATCCTACTATTGCGTCCCAGATTATAGTCTTTTTTTCTTTAAAAAGGTTATATTACTTGCTTTGAAGAATGCCTTATTATGACACCTGAAATCAAGAGAATAAATAAAATTCTAGTCGCCAACCGTGGTGAAATCGCCATTCGTGTTTTACGTGCAGCCTCTGAATTAAAGATTAGAACTGTTGCGATTTATACTTACGAAGACCGCTACTCCCTCCATAGGTACAAGGCAGATGAAGCTTATCAAATTGGCGATAACAATGACCCCTTAAAGCCATACTTGGATATTGATGAAATCATCACTTTGGCGAAAAATGAAGGGGTTGATGCCATTCACCCTGGCTATGGATTTTTATCAGAAAACGTAAAATTTGTTCGGGCTTGTAAAGAAGCGGGTATTATTTTCATTGGTCCTGAGCCAGAGGTGATGGAAAGGCTGGGTGACAAAGTGCGGGCTAAAATTGTGGCTAAAAATGCGAACGTACCTGTTATTGAAGATAGTCAGGCACTTTTAACCACTTCAGCAATTGCGTTAAGCGAAGCTAAAAAGATTGGGTTTCCTGTCATGGTGAAAGCTGCTGCGGGAGGCGGTGGTAGAGGGATGCGGGTCGTTCGAAAGGAGGAGGATTTGGAGAAATCATTCAACGAAGCTAAAGGTGAGTCCTTAAAGTCATTCGGTGATGATACAATGTTTTTGGAGAAATTCATTGACAATCCAAAGCATATCGAAGTCCAGATTATGGGCGACAACTACGGTAATTTGGTGCATTTGTACGAAAGGGATTGTTCTGTACAAAGAAGATATCAAAAGGTGGTGGAGGTAGCACCTTCGGTTAATTTATCACAAGAAACCAGAGATAAGCTTTACGAATACGCCCTAAAAATCACCAAAGAGGTAAACTACAATAATGTAGGAACAGTGGAATTCTTAGTAGACGCTGAAGAGAATATTTTCTTTATTGAAGTGAATCCAAGGGTCCAAGTAGAGCATACGATTACCGAAGAAATTACGGGGATTGATATCGTCCGTTCTCAAATCGAAATTGCGCAAGGTTATCCATTAGATGACCCACGAATTTTCATCAAGAGTCAAGAGGATATAAAATGTAATGGTTTTGCCATTCAGTGTAGAATCACCACCGAAGATCCAGAAAATGGCTTTAAGCCAGATTATGGAACAATCATAGCCTACAGAAGTGCGGGTGGTTTTGGGATTCGATTAGACGCAGGCAATTGCTATGCTGGTGTTACCATTTCACCCTTTTTTGACTCCATGTTGGTGAAGATTTCTGCTTCGGGAAGAACATTGAAGGGGGCGTCACAGCGGTTGCAAAGAGCACTTTCAGAATTCAGGATTCGTGGAGTAAAAACTAACATTGGTTTTTTAGAGAACGTATTGAAAAACCCTACCTTTTATAAAGGAGAAGCAACTGTAAAATTCATCGAATCGCATCCAGAGCTTTTCCAAATGCCAAGGTTCAACAATAGAGCAACTCGTTTGCTTAATTATTTGGGCGAAGTGGCAGTGAATGGTAACCCAAATATCAAAAAGATTGATCCTACCATTCAATTCAGAACACCAACTATACCGAGCTATAACCGTCTTGCACCGCATCCAAATGGAACAAAGCAAGTACTAACCGAAAAAGGTCCTGATGGTTTAGTAAAATGGATCAAAGAACAAAATCAAATTCTCTTTACCGATACTACTTTCCGAGACGCCCATCAGTCATTATTGGCAACGAGAATGAGGACCCTAGATATTCTGAATGTGGCGGAAGGATTTTCTAAAAACCACCCAGAGATTTTCTCCATGGAGATGTGGGGCGGGGCGACCTTTGATGTTTCGATGAGGTTCTTAAATGAAAACCCTTGGGACAGACTCAAGTTAATTAGACAAGCTGCCCCCAATCTACTCACTCAGATGCTGATCCGAGGTTCTAATGCAGTAGGTTATAAGGCATACCCTGACAACCTCATTGAAAAGTTCATTGAAAAATCAGCTGAAAATGGAATGGATGTTTTCAGGATATTTGACTCGCTGAACTGGATTGACAACATGAAGGTGAGTATCAAAACGGTAAGGGAAAGAACAAATTCCGTAGCGGAAGCCTGTATATGCTATACAGGGAATGTTTTAGATGCCAACTCTAAATTCAACCTTCAGTATTATACCGACATGGCCAAGGCCTTGGAAGATGAAGGGGCCCATATTTTATGTATTAAAGACATGGCTGGCTTACTGCAACCAAGGGCCGCGTCTGTTTTGATTAGTGCCTTGAAAGAAACCGTTGATTTGCCAATTCATTTGCATACCCACGATACTTCATCCATGCAGGCTACAACCTATTACGAAGCCATCAAAGCAGGGGTGGATATTTTGGACGTAGCAATTGCCTCAATGTCAGGTTTGACTTCTCAGCCTAACTTCAACTCTTTAGTCGCAAGCTTAAAAGGACATGAAAGAGACCCGAAAATTGATCTTAAAAAACTCAATGAGTACTCTAATTATTGGGAGGATGTACGCGAATACTATTATCCTTTCGAAAGTGGCTTGAAAGCGGGAACGGCACAGATTTATGAACATGAGATCCCCGGGGGACAATACTCCAACCTTCGTCCACAAGCAGCATCTTTAGGCTTAGAGCACAAGTTCGAAGATGTTAAAAAGAACTACGCTATTGTCAATAAGCTTTTTGGCGACTTGGTGAAGGTAACACCTTCCTCAAAAGTGGTTGGCGACATGGCGATTTACATGACTTCTAATAATCTGACCGAAGAAGACATCATGACGCGCGGTGAGACGCTTTCTTTTCCAGAATCCGTTGTGAGCCTATTCAGGGGTGACTTAGGTCAAATGCCTGGTGGCTTCCCTCAAGATATTTCTAAAATTATTCTGAAAGGGCAGAAGCCGTTTACGGATAGACCAAACGCGCATTTGGAGCCCGTAGACTTCGAGAAGGGCTTTGAGGCGTTTCAGAAGGAATTCGATGAATATTGTGATGAACTTGACTTCATTTCTTATCAACTCTATCCTAAAGTCTTTAAGGACTTTTATGGTCATTGGTTAACCTATGGTGATGTGCGTCATTTACCAACGAAAGCATTTTTCTATGGCCTGAAAGAGAATGAAGAGATTTTCGTTCAGATCGGTAAAGGGAAACATATCATCGTTAAAAGGCTCTATAAATCGAAGCCTGATGATAATGGGGTTAGAAAAGTTTACTTCGAGCTGAATGGGCAAACAAGGGTAATTGAAGTTAAAGATCAGAATTATAAAGTCACCAAAGCCCTAAACCGCAAAGCTGAAAGTGATAACGAAATTGGTTCACCACTTCAAGGGCGATTAGCTGATGTTAGGGTTGCTCCAGGGCAATCTGTAAAAGACAATGAGGCACTTTTTGTGATTGAGGCAATGAAAATGGAAACGACTGTTTCTGCTCCTAAAGCTGGAATTGTGAAGAAAGTTCACCTCTCGGCTGGTGATATGGTACACCAAGAAGACTTGGTAATAGAGTTTGAGTAATTCAATCTGTTAATTGCCATGGCATGATATTAGTCAATGGAGCGCGGCATCGCTCGGTTTTACAGACTAGCCTTTCCGTCATAGGGAGTCATTACTCCGATGGAGTTTTAGAGGTGGCTGTCACATGGCGATTATTTAGTAATCTCAGCAGAGACAACAAATCATGCTTTTCGCTTTTTGTAGAGGGCTTTTTCTATGTCAAACAGCAATCAAGCGAACGGAATTCCTTAGTGGATTTCAGATAACAAGTGCTGTGGTGGCGGGGTGTTGCTGGGGGGGCAGGAAAAATGAAGGCAAGTTAAAAGTAAGGCTTAGGGCAAGCTGTTGCTATAATAGCTTTACAAAAGACTTCTTTACGTTTATAGGCAACATCTCATTTTCTATCAATGGATGTACTTGGCAGTTGGAACTGTTCAATCAATGCCTGAACTATTTAAACACCATACAATTAGGATTTAGGCATTACTTTGATAAAAAGAAGTGTTCTTATAAGTGGAGAGTATATTAACCGAGCTCATCATTAATCCTCACAGGCCTTTTATGCTTTCCATTTCACTATTAGAACACCCTCTTCTTAGAAGAAAGAATGGCGCTACCACATTAAAGGCAGGGATAAAGTAGGATTGATGGAGCAGAAAAGAGGAGGTCCTATGATGTAATTGAGTATGGCGTGATTCCTTACTGGCTCATTACTTAATGACTAGGTCCCATAACGCTATCGGCTGGATCATTTCATAGGCTGTCCAATCAAATTTCAGAGGTGTCACAGTAATATAGCCTTGTTGGTAGGCGTAAGTATCGGATTCTGGATCTTTCGATTTATTGATAGCCAGTCTTTGCTGATAGACTACTTTGTTTTCTCCTTCACTTTTGATGGTGTAGTTACCCATGTCTAAGTAGGCATCGCCCATTGGCTTGACGGCAATTCCTTTCAATTCACCAGCAGGAATGTTAACTGAAATTACAACACCTTTTGGGGCACCATCTTTCTGGTACTTCGTCACTAATTGGGCAATAAATAAGGAAGAACTTTCAGTATTTACACCCCTTACTTCTTGAGATACTGCAATGGCTGGTATTCCGTGGTATAGGGCTTCCATTGCTGCTCCGACTGTCCCTGAAAGGTGAGAGAGTTTACCCACGTTTGAACCTTGGTTTATTCCTGAGATCACAAGGTCAAAGGGGGCTTCTTTACCTAAAACCCGCAGGCCAAAACGAACTGCATCTGCTGGTTTTCCACTGACTGCATAACCAAAAAACGTATTCTCGTTAAATATTTTTTCTACTGTTAACTCTCGCCCATCCGTAGATTGACTACTGCCAGACTGATTTTCAGCCGGAGCGGAAATTATTACTTCTACATTCGGAAGTTTGGCAATTTCTTCGCTTAGGGTTTTGAGTAATGGAGATTGAATTCCATCGTCATTAGAGATAAGTATTCGATAGGTTTGGCTGTGAGCGGAGTAAGATAGGAATGTGATTAGAGCAGCAATAGATAGAAAACGCCTTAAGTATTTCATTATATAAGCTTTAGGTTAAATTCACTTGATAAGTGAACATAACTGATTTTGATATACTTACAAACAGGCTACAATACAATCGGCAGAACTCGTCCTTATCCGTTCAGAAGAATTAGGTTTAGAGAAGATTTAATAAATCAACTAGGTCTTTCTTTGTCACAATGAAAGGATAGGGTTAAACTTTTTTTAATTCCTCTATCTCTTCTACATAAGCTGCAGAAAGGATCGGGAATCGGCACCAAGTTCTTGGGTCAACATTGAATTCATCTAGATGGAAAGCTGGGGCAAGCCGCTCTCTTTTCCATTGGTTTCTGCTCCAAAGCTGATAAAACTTGATAATATGCTGTTTTAGAAGACTGAGTTCTTCTAAATCTCGATTCTTAAGTAAATGGAACACTTCTACTGGGGAACGGTGGTCTCTAATTGCTAATTGTTCTATGGCCAGCATAATCGAATAAGGCATCAAGTCATCTTCATCAGTTTGGTTCTGATCTTTTGGTCTCAGTTCTGCGGTAGGAGCTAAAGCGTTGATTTGTGCCAAGCCATCATAGCCCAATTCTTTTTCTGCATACTTTAGCCAAGAAGTGATAAAAACCTTGTCAACACTAGAAATAGGGGCAAGGCTCCCGCTAGAATCACCATCCATCGTACTATAGCCAACATCACCTTCGCTTCGGTTAGATGTTGTCAGAAGCACAGCATTTTGAATATTAGCCAGCATCCAAATGATAGGGCTTCTCGACCTTGCTTGAATATTTTGTAATGTAATATCATCAGTCTGCCAGGTCAGCTTTCTACCTATTGCCTTTTCAATTGTGGAGGAGTAATTGTAGACCGCCTTATCGATTGTCCATTGATAAAAAGTAGCGCCTATTGACTCTGCCAAAGATTTCGCAGCATTCAAGGTGGTTTCAGAAGAGTTATCGCTTCCTTGGTAAGCGGTAACAAAAAGCGCCCCCATAATTTCTTTCTCAGAAGAGTCGATTAATTGACTTTTATTAATGCTTTTTAAGAATGCTTCTTTGCCTAAAGTCTCAATGGCTCTTTTCACCATTTCCGCAACTAATATTGCACAGGTAGCAGAATCTGCTCCACCACTAATAGAGAGCGCATAACCATTAGTCCTGCTTTTTCTCAAATAGTCGTAGAGGGCAAGTGCAGCAGCTTTTGGGAATTCAATTTCTTTTGGGTCTATGGGTGATACTTTTTGAACCGCTGTATTTCCATCTGAATCAACATCTGCCCAAAGAAGTTGGGTTGAGCGAAACGAGAGGAGCTCATTTCTCAAAATCATCTCACCATGCTGTGCGATAATCATTTCCCCATCATAGATCATTCTTCCTGCCTCATTGCCAAGCAGATTGGTATATACATAAGTACAATTATAATCCTTAGATGAGCCTTGGACCAAGGCGATTCTTTCATGAGTTTTACCCATAGCAAAATGGCTGGCGCTAGGGTTAAGGATAAGGTTCACCTTTTTTTCTAATAACCTACAAGCAGGGCGAGCAGGTCCCCTCCAAGCATCTTCACAAATTTCGAAACCTATTTTCCAGTCTTTGTAATCAAAGGTGAGGTCTCCAATAGGGTAATCCTTTCCAAATAAAGATATGTTCTTGACCACACCCACTGGCCAAGGGTTGAACCAACGAGGTTCATAATGTACGCCATCTAATGCCATGAATTGTTTGGCGTAAATGCCTAAGATTTGCTTGTTATGAACTACTACTGCACAGTTGTAAAGTAGGCCTTCAAGCCTTAATGGCATATTAATACTGGTGAAAAGCCCAGAGGTTTCTTCAATCAGTTGGGGCAGGTAGCTTGTTGCTTTTTCTGGTAACCACTGGCTTAGAAAAAGATCTTCGCAGCCGTATGCAGTGAGTGAAAGTTCTGGTAAACAAAGTATTTCTACCTGTTCCTCTCTCGCTTGGTGAAGCACCTGGACAATCCTAGAGATATTATTTTTCCAATCGAGTGGCGTTTGGTTTACTGTGGCGACTCCTATGCGGTAAATTCCCATTTATTCAATTTCAAGTGTCTTGCAGGCCTCACGAGAAGCATCTTGTTCGGCTTTCTTCTTGCTTAAACCTTGTCCACGGGCTCTTGGTTCGTCATCAATCAAAACTTGCATAACAAATTCCTTATAATGGCTCTTTTCCTTAGTCTCAAGATGCTCAAAGCTAATGGTTTTACCGTTTTTCTGAGTCCATTCGATTAGTTTACTCTTATAGTTTTTTGTTGTAGAAAGGATTTCATCGATGTCATATTGTTCAATCAATAATTTAGAAACAATAAACTGCTGACAAGTTTTAAATCCACGATCTAAATAGACCGCTCCAATAAGCGCTTCTAACGTATTACCGTAAATTGATTTATGGGAATTAGGCGTTTTACGCCTGGCATCAAACTTAACAATATGGTTCACTCCAATTTTTCTGGCCACATTATTCAGCGAATCTCTACTTACGATTCTGGACCTGAGTTCAGTAAGAAAACCTTCGTCTTTGAAAGGGTATATTTTAAAAAGATAATCGGCCACAACAAGGCCAAGAACAGCATCCCCCAAGAACTCAAGCCTTTCATTTGATTCTTTGAACCCATTAACCGTTGGTTTTGCAATTGAACTATGCTGAGTTGCAATTTTATAGGGTTTTAGGTTAACAGGTCTGCTCCCTACTATATGTTGAATAGCGGCAATCAGCTTTTTATCTTCTTGAGAAAGGGGCTTTAATCGGCTTAACCACAAGCGCACTGTCAATCCATTTTTTTGAAAACTACTGATGTGTTGTGACCACCAAAGCCGAAAGTATTACTTAAACAGGCATTGATAGTTCTCGCCTGGGCCTTATTGAATGTAAAATTCAGCTTAGGGTTGAATTGGTCGTCATCAGTAAAATGATTAATTGTTGGTGGGACAATTTGATGTTTAATTGCCATCACACTTGCAATCGCTTCTATGGCTCCTGCTGCCCCTAAAAGGTGCCCAGTCATAGATTTGGTTGAACTGATATTGAGATTGTATGCGTGCTCACCAAACACTCTTTCAATGGCGATGGCCTCACTAATGTCTCCTAGTGGAGTCGATGTACCATGCACATTGATGTAATCAATGTCTTCTGGCTTCATTTCGGCATCCTCAAGAGCATTAATCATCACTCTTGTAGCGCCTAATCCTTCTGGGTGTGGTGCTGTGATATGATAAGCATCTGCCGACATTCCACCACCCACAATTTCAGCGTATATTTTTGCCCCTCTTGCTTTGGCGTGTTCATATTCCTCAAGAATCAATGCGCCAGCTCCTTCACCTAAAACAAAACCATCGCGATCCTTGTCGAATGGTCTTGAGGCGGTAAGTGGACTATCATTTCTTTCAGAAAGTGCTTTCATTGAATTGAATCCACCCATTCCAGCTTCTGTAACAGATGCTTCAGAACCACCAGTGATCATAATGGTTGCCTTGCCTAACTTAATGTAGGTCATGGCATCTATCATCGCATTAGTAGCGGAAGCACAAGCAGAAACGGTCACGAAATTAGGCCCATGAAACCCGTATTTAATCGAGATCATTCCAGAAGAAATGTCTGCGATCATTTTCGGGATAAAGAAGGGATTAAATCGTGGCGTTCCATCACCTTTTGCGAAGGCGACTACTTCATCTTGGAAAGTTTTTAACCCGCCAATACCAGAACCCCAAATAACCCCAGCTTTGTGTCTGTCGATGGTTTCAAGATTTATTCCTGAATCCTCGAAAGCCTCAGTGGCTGCGATTAGGGCAAATTGAGTAAAAAGATCCATTTTACGCATTTCCTTTCGGTCGAAGTAATTGAGAGGATCGTAATCCTTTACTTCGCAGGCAAAACGGGTTTTAAACTTGGTTGGATCGAAACGGGTAATAGGCCCAGCTCCACTAACACCTTTAATAAGGTTCTCCCAATAAGTATCGAGATTATTACCTAAAGGTGTAAGTGCGCCAAGACCTGTGACTACAACTCGCTTTAATTGCATACTAAGAGTCGTAAGGGGACTTTATTAATTAGTAACGTTTGCTTCGAGATATGAAATGGCATCACCAACAGTGCCAATATTCTCTGCTTGATCATCGGGAATTGAAATATTGAATTCTTTTTCGAACTCCATGATTAACTCAACAGTGTCAAGTGAATCCGCTCCAAGATCATTAGTGAAACTTGCTTCAGGTGTTACCTCTGACTCTTCTACTCCAAGTTTATCAATAATGATATCCTTTACTTTAGATGCTATGTCCGACATTATGGGAAAATTTAAGTTAAAACGTGATGCAAAGAAATGCAAATTAACAATAATGTCAAACAAATTTTTTAATCTTGTCAAACACTGAATTTCGTTTAGAATAGCTTTTCCCCGTGTTTTATGGCAAAAAACAAGCTTGATATATCGTATGAGATTGATTTCGACTTAATCGCCATAAATGCTTCTATTAAAGAGTATAGGCTGGCGTGGATGCTGAATAAAAGCTTAGATTGGGATTTCGCCAAAATGGAGAATATACAGTTGGATTTCACAAAGAACAAAGCGCTCTCTATTTCTAATTATTTCTATGAGACTGAATATCAAAAATTTAGATTGCTAAAAAACAGAGCAGATGAGGGGGATGATGATGGTGCGCAGTTTAATGCCTACTTGATTCCTGAATTAAAGAACTTCGATTATTTCTTAATGTTGGAAAACGAATCCCACGGTTTTGATTTAAAATCTTTTATCTTAAATATCAAACAGATACCTTCCGTCCAATTTGCGATCATAGTTGATACAGCAACCCTTAAATCAAAAGATAATCTAATATTTTAAAATGAGTCATAAAGCGACTGTTAACAGGGCAAAAATTGTAGCTACAATTGGGCCTGCAAGTGAGTCTAAGGACGTAATGCGAGAATTAATTTATGCTGGAGTGAATGTTTTCCGATTGAATTTCTCTCATGGCGATCACGCAAATAAAGTGCAAATCATTGAGCGCATCCGCGAACTGAATGATGAATTAAAGACAAGCATTTCTATTCTTCAGGATTTACAAGGCCCTAAAATTAGGGTGGGTGAAATCGAAGGAGGAGAGGTCATGATTATTGCTGGGCAAGAGATCGTGATTACTACAGAGCAATGCGTAGGTAGTGCTAAGAGGATTTCTACTGTATACGAAAACTTATCAACGGATGTAGCTCCAGGTGATATGATCTTGATAGACGATGGTAATTTAGAACTTACAGTCAAGTCGATTAAAGACAAAGATGTGACTTGCACAATCAAATATGGTGGCTCTTTAAAGTCTAGAAAGGGGATTAATCTTCCGTTCACGAAAGTTTCGGCACCTTCTCTTACGCCTAAAGATATTGAAGATTTAGCCTTTGGTCTTGAGCAGAATGTAGATTGGATAGCACTCTCATTTGTAAGGTATGCAGATGATATTCGCGACCTAAGGAAAAGAATTCAAGCAGCAGGCAAGGACTGTAGAATCATCGCGAAAATAGAAAAGCCAGAAGCACTACAGAATATTGACGAAATTATTGCTGAGTCAGATGCGCTGATGGTTGCACGTGGTGATTTGGGTGTTGAGATTGTGATGGAGGAAGTGCCAATCGCTCAAAAAATGATGGTAGAGAAATGTAATTTGGCAGCAAAGCCAGTAATCATTGCTACCCAAATGATGGAAAGCATGATCAACAACCCTCGACCTACTAGGGCAGAAACTAATGATGTCGCTAACGCTGTTTTAGACGGTGCTGATGCACTGATGCTTTCAGCCGAGACAGCTGCGGGTAAATACCCAGTGCAAACGGTGAAGAGCATGGCGCGTACGATTGCAGCCGTTGAGAGTTCAGCTTATGATATTTATAATAATTTCTATGAGCCGAAGGCCGAGAGCAGTACGTACCTAAATGATAACATCATGTTGTCTGCTTGTCGTCTGAGCGAAAGAATTGGAGCGAAAGCTGTTTTAGGGAATACGGTTTCTGGTTATACTGCTTTTAAATTAGCCTCCCACAGGCCAAATGCTGATATCTTTATTTTTACACCAGAAAAAACACTTCTGACAAAATTATCACTGATCTGGGGAGTGAGAGGATACTATTACGATAGTAGGGACTCAACTGACCAAACTTTTAAAGACCATGAGAATATTTTGAAGGCAAATGGTCATTTAGAAAAGGGAGATTCATTTATTACTACAGCAAGTATGCCTTTACTAGAGAGAGGGCGAACTAATATGTTGAAATTAAACGTGGCAGATTAGTCTTGTGGGCCTAAGGCAGGAGTAAGAAGAACATTTTCTTGACTTACAAACACCTTACCCGGAGCCGAACCTTTTTTCTTACGTACATACTTCGCAGGGGTATAAAGAACCGGTACTAACGTATCGGTTTTTCTTTTTGAATAATAAGCTGCGTAAGCCGCTGCTCGTTCAATTACCTGAACAGGGGTCTTCTTCCCTGATTGATGTTTGATTAGAACATGTGACCCTGCCACGTCTTTAGCATGCAGCCATAAGTCCTCTTTGTAAGCAAATTTTAGAGTAAGTTCATCATTAGCTTTAGCGTTTTTGCCTACCCAAATTTGATATCCTTGAAAGGTGAAAGACTTATAAGGGAGAATAATATCAGCCTTTTTTTTGTCCTTATTGACAAGGAAATCCTTCGCGGTTTGCCGTAGAGACTTTACACTTTCTACTTGCCCTAACTCTTCTAATAGCATTTCAAGCTCAACCATCTGTGACTCTTTGTTAGAGAGGTTCTCGAATAGTTTATCTAATTCAATTTTTCGATTCTTTGATTTCCTGTAATAGTTCTCAGCATTTTTTTGTGGTGACAAATCTTTATTAAGCTTGATTTCTATCTCTTCATTTGAATAAAAATTGAACAGTTTAACTAATGCCAGATTTGGCTTAATGGCGTGAAGGTTCGCCATGATAATGTCTGCAATCTGATTTGGCTGAATTGTGTTTTCAAGCAGATTCAACTCTTTCTGCGTCTTTACTATGTAGGCTTTACCTTGATTAATGCGCTTCGTTATCAAACCTGAGGATTGTCTTTTCTCTCTTTCAAAAAGAAAATCCCGATGATAAGACTGATAGAATTGGTTGAGTGCGTCTATTGGGTTTTGGGTTAATGATGTACCTTCTTTAAAGGGTATTAAGCTTAAATGAGGTTGATTATTGAGGAGGATCAAATAGAATGGGTTTTGCTCTAATTGTACTTTAATGCCTTCGAGCATTTGCCATTGTTCCTTATGATCCTTCTCTGAAAACTTACTGTCTGCCAGATGCTTTTTGACGACCTTCCCAAAGGTAGGATAGAAGGCATGGTAATCTGGATTGTCTAAATAGCCCTGTAGCGATTTATGGATCGGGCGTTCTAATTCCTCACTTCTTATCTTCAGGTCATTGACCAATTTCTTTTTGAAGAGCTCATTGGTGGTGTTTTCTTTAAATAAAATTATGTTAGATCGGTTGCCATGCATTTTAAAAATGAGCTTCGATCCTTTGTTAAAGCCTAAACAAAAAGCTCTTTCATTTTCATATTGATGAACATTATCAACGGTTTGATTGATGAGTGATTGGAATAGGTCAACATTGTTTTTCCTACTTCTTGCGAAATTTTGAGGAAATGAAAGTGCTGTGAAATCGCTTTGGAGGGTGGCTCTAATGAAAAAATCTGACTGATCTTTCAGTAAGAAGCCAAGGATGAGTTCGTCTTTCTCTTGACTAAAGCAGGAGATCAAGTTGGCGTCAACGAGTTTTTCAGACAGCTGTATTGATAATCTTTTGAGCGTGTAATAATTAAGGTGCATTACACCGTAAATTTTAAGCCATCAAAGGCAAATTCTATGTTTTTTGGGAGGCGGGCGCTTATTTTACTGTGCGTTCCAATTTTATGACTCATGTGCGTGAAAAATGTTCTTTCCGCATTAATTTCTTGCGCTAGCTCGATGGCTTCATCAACAGTAAGGTGGCTAGGATGAGGTTCACTTTGCAGCGCATTAAGTACCAGTACTTTGGTGCCTTTTATCTTTTGTTTTTCTTCTTGTGTAATTGTTTTGGCATCGGTGATGTAGGTGAAGTCTTCGATTCTGTAGCCAAAAACTGGAAGTTTATAATGGAGCACTTCAATGGGTGTGAATTTTACACCTTCGATATCGAATGGCTTATTTTCAATCTCTAAGACTTCTACTCTCGGTATGCCTGGGTATTTTGTGCCTTCAAAAATATAAGCGAACTCTCTTTTTAATTGGTCGAGTACACTTTTTCGACCATATATAGGCATGTCTTTCTTTTGCAGAAAGTTGAACGATCTTATATCGTCCATACCCGCAGTATGGTCCTTATGTTCGTGAGTAAAGATTAAAGCGTCTAATTGATTGATTCTCTCTCGTAGTACTTGCTGTCTAAAGTCAGGCCCTGAGTCTATAATAAAGCTATGTCCTTCAATTTCTATATGTACCGAAGCACGCAAGCGCTTGTCTCTAAAGTCAAGAGAAGTACACACTTTGCAATTACAACCGATGACTGGAACCCCTTGAGATGTGCCCGAACCTAAAAAGGTAACTTTCACAGTTTAATTTCTATTTGTGACAATTCTCGCAAGAGGTTTCTGTTCTTTTCGCTCAGATTGGAATTATCGATTTTGATGTCCTTAAGAATATCTATGAGGGCAGAGATTTTGCCCTCAGTAGGATAGTATTTATTTACTATTGCAACTTGATGATCGTTAAGAACGCAATAGCCTGATTTGAAGCGACCTTTCTCGTATCGTAACGAGTAATCAGATTCAGCGAAAAGATCTTCAAGTTTACTTAAAAATTGTTTCGTGTACCTTATCGTCATTCAGAATCGCCTGTATATTTTTTTACGAGTTCAATTAGCTTGTCATAATTAAGTGGCTTTTGCATGTATTCGTTTACACCTGCCTCGAAAAAAGTGCTTTCAGGTAAATTTTTTGCATTACCAGAAATCCCAATAATGGGTACTTTACCTTTATTGTTTTTGAGTGCCCTGATTTTTTTCGTAGCCTCAATACCGCTAAGAATTGGAAGGTTAAAGTCCATAATGATTAAATCAAAATCACCTTTTTCATACTTATCAAGTACACTTTGACCATCTTTTGCGGAGGTGATCTTGCAATTTTCAAAAAGTAGAATCTTTTTCAAAAGGTTCTGAATAACGGAACTATCTTCCGCAACAAGCACATTTTTATAAGTCACTTCGGTCATTGTCATCGTTTTATATGTCTCTCATAATTATTCGCAAATTTATAAAAAAATTTACGGAATTCGGTTAAAAAATCATCATCGGTTAATGTGCCTTCTCTCTTTATATTGCTTTCAACTTTTCCTGAATATTCAGCTATGTCTTTCAAGCCTAATGAGGCAGAAGAACCTTTGATTATATGCAAGGTACTTAAAATTTCTAGAATATTATTTTCAGTCACGGCAGTTCTTAATTTCTTTAAATAGTTATTTAGCTCTAGGATGTATTCTTTGTAGAGCTCAATTAGTTCTTCTTTGGGAACATACTTAAGCAGTTCGTCATAGACTTTTTTATCTATGAGATTATCATCATTATTAACTGTTGGCATATTCAATTATTTTGGATCAGACATCTTCTTTAAATTCACTTATTTTAACTGTAATGCCATGAGTTTTACTGTTTACTTTGTCATTAATAATAGGAGAATACGGATTTTATAAAACGGCTTACTTAATTCAACCTTGAACTGTGAAGAATTTTAAATATTTAGTTTCCATTGTAGGGCCTACGGCTGTGGGCAAAACAGCATTGTCAATTCAGTTAGCCAATGAATTTGCCTGTGGTATTATTTCCGCTGATTCAAGGCAATTCTATAGAGAACTCGAAATAGGGACAGCTAAGCCCAATCAGCAGGAATTGGCTGCAGCCCATCACCATTTGATCAATTCCTTGTCTATTCACGATGATTATAATGTAGGTAACTTCGAAACCGATACTTTGGCAATTTTAGCGAATTCATATGTTCAATCAGACATGATGGTAATGGTAGGGGGGTCTGGGTTATTCGTTAATGCCGTTTGCTATGGTATGGATGACCTGCCGGTAATTAAGGAAGGGGAGAGAGAGCGAATCATCAGTGAACTCAATCAAAATGGCTTGGCCTGTTTAAACAAAGAACTAGAAGAAAAAGACCCGGAATACTTTAGTAAAGTTGACCTAAAAAACCCTCAGAGGGTCATGCGCGCATTAGAGGTGATTCGAAGCACAGGAAAATCCTTTAGCGAATTTCGATCAGGGACTAAGGTGGAGAGGCCATTCAAAACGATTTGGATTGGCTTGGAGATGGATCGAAAAGATTTGTACGATAGAATCAACCTTAGAATGGATCACATGATAGCCAATGGCTTATTTGAAGAAGCAAAAAAGCACCATAAGTTTAAGCACTTAAACGCGCTCCAAACGGTAGGCTACAAAGAGATTTTCGGCTACTTGGAGGGAGAATATGATAAGGAAGAGGCTATTAGGTTATTAAAACGTAACTCGAGGCGTTATGCCAAACGTCAAATGACTTGGTTCAAGAGGAATGAAGGGATTACTTGGTTTTCGCCAAATGACTACGAGTCAATAACAAAATTTATATCAGAGTCTCAGGGAAATTAAAAAGGTTTAAAGCCAAATACCGTAGCCACTGAGCTTTGGGGAGCCTGAGAGATGAAAGTATTGTACTCCCTACTGGTGTCCCTCAACTTTTGAATGAGTCCTTCTTGATGCTGATTCAGTTCCTTTAGTCTTTCAGCCAGACTTGCATCGCCAAGTTTATCTATGGCGATGTCAATGGCATGCGTTAGCCCTTCCTCTTTGTTAAAACTTTGAAAGCGATCGGTTGAAGATTTCTTTAATTGATCGGCAATGTCAGAAATCTCAGTTCCTGGATGAGAAGTGTCATATGCTAAAATTAGCTCTTTTCGATTCTTGCTTACTTCAGCTATTTTATTCACAACAGCGTTGATATTAGCCTTTCTAGGCTTGATTTGATTGTAAGTGTAAATAGAAAATAAAAGAATTAGGCCGATTAGAGCGACTATGATTGGTAAAAATCCCATTGTTGTATATTTTAATTTAACCTTTGACTGACCGAAGTAAATTTGTTTTGATTATAAATGCAAAGTTACACCTTAATCAAAGTCATTGACCATTTGTTTTGCGAGTTTAGGGGTTTTCTTTTCATCTTTGAGCAATGAGCGAAGCACGCGCTAAAAAAGTACTTATTATTACTTATTATTGGCCACCAAGTGCGGGCGGAGGAGTGCAGCGTTGGCTCAAATTCACCAAGTATTTGCCGGAGTTCGGTTGGGAGCCTATCATTTTTACTCCGGAAAACCCTGACTTTGATCTACGAGATTTGTCCTTGTTGAAGGATATTCCAAAGGAAGTTGAAGTCCTTAAGTTTCCAATTTGGGAGCCCTATTCAATATTTAAAAAGCTTTCTGGTAGAAAGGAATTGAAACAAGGGCAAGTGCTGGAGGGATCGGAAAAAGGCTTTTTATCTAATTTAGCCATCTGGATAAGAGGTAATCTTTTTACCCCTGACCCAAAAATATTTTGGGTGAAGCCTTCAGTCAGTTATTTGTCTTCCGTTTTAGCGGCTAATCAAATTGATACTATTGTGACTACTGGCCCGCCCCATAGTATGCACCTCATTGGGTTGCAACTTAAAATGATGTTGCCACAATTAACGTGGGTGGCCGATTTTCGTGATCCATGGACCAATTGGGATATTCTGAAGCAATTTAAGATGACAAAATGGGCTTGGGCTAAGCACAAACGATTGGAACAGGAGGTGATTCGCTCGGCAGATTGTGTGCTTACCGTGAGCAACAGTTGGAAGAATGATTTTGTAAAGCTTGGAGCAAAGCGGGTGGTATCAATTACCAATGGTTTCGATAATGATGACTTTAAAGAAGTGCCTCAAAAGCAGAGTGAAAAGTTCTTAATAAGTCATGTTGGAATGCTTAATGTTTATAGAAACCCATCATGGTTTTGGCAAGTCTTGGACGAAATGATGGGCGAGGGTATCTTTAAAAATGATTTGCAGATAGAGTTTGTTGGCATACTCAGCGAAGAAGTTTTAAATGGGTTCAATCACTATCCAAATCTAGGTAAGCACATTCTAATGCAAGATTATTTGAGTCATGACAAGGTTATCGAAAAGTATGGTGAATCTGCTTTATTGCTTCTCCTGCAAAATGATTCCGATAATGCCAAAGGACATTTGCCAGGGAAGTTCTTCGAATATTTAGGAGCGAATAAAAAGATTTTGTGCGTTGGTAATACAGAAAGTGATTTATCAAAAATTTTAACCGACACGAATTCAGGCAAAGTATTCGATAAAAGTAGTATCTCTGGGCTGAAGGATTTCTTAAAAGACACCTATGCAGCATGGGAGCGAGGCGAAGAAAACACAAAGGCTGATGCTCATCAACCTTATGAAAGAAAGGCCCTCACCTCTGAACTTGATCAACTGCTTAATTCATTGCGTTTGCGTTAAGACTAACGGAACTTGGTGATCAGTTTCTTGAAAAGCCCATTGACTTCGACCGATACTTTTAAACCCAAGGTCAGTATTGCAAATAAAATTGTGATCGCAATTGACCTGACAAGGATATCAAAAAAGACATTTTCTAGTGGTGGTAAAAGTTGGTTTCCGAATAGAACCACCCCAACGATTGCTAAAAACTTAAGTGTGTTGATACTGAAAGGTTGAATCTTAAACTTTATCCATACGAATAAGAATTTGCTGATGTTGAAAATTAACATGGCTAGGAAAGAAGCAATTGCGGCTCCTTCAATTCCATATTTCGGAATCAGAATTAGGTTTAAACCAATGGTCAAAAACGCCAGAATAGCAACGGCTATTACGTTGAATTTATAGTGTTTCGACATCACAATAATTTCTCCATTTGTGCCAAAGGCCATATCGCTTAATTTACCAAGGCCTATGAAGAGCACGACATTGATGCCAGAAATGTACAATTGACCATTGGGAATCAAAGAGTAAAGATTTTCTAAGTTAGCCCATATGCCAATCAGGAGTAAACTACCGATGATCATTTGATTGATGGCCGTTTGTTTATACAGCTTATTCACGGCAGGTATATCTTCTTTTTCGAAGGCTTGGGCAATTAGAGCGCTCGAGATTTGAGCGATTGAGCGCCTTGGCATTTCTATTACGATCCCAATGAAAAAGGCAATTGTGTAAATGCCTGTAGCTTCTAGCCCTAATTGTCCACTGACCATAATACTGTCGATTTGCAATACAATTTGAGTGCCTCCAGCGCCAATCAGCATAAAGAGGGAATAAGTCATAATCTCCTTCAACACTTTCTTGTTCAAAAAGCTGAAATCTAATTTGAACGAAAAGGATTGAATTGACTTCAAGTAGCCAAAAATAGAAATCACCATAAGGGCATAAACTCCCAATAGTACCTGAATAAGTAAGTCGAAAGAAATAATACCTAAGGCGAACAGCGCAATCAGAACCGTAATTGAGAGCCTGAGCTGAATGTCTCTAATTAAAGTTGGGATTACGATTTGAAGTAAACTTCTGCAGTAAGCTTCAAAGATTTGAAACTGCACGAGGCAAACGCTGATGAGTAGCGTGATACTAAAGTATTCTACAAATAAGGCAGATTCCTGAGAGAAGTAGGCCGTGATTTGATTCTTGAAAAGAAGGGTAAGAAGAAAGAGAAATAGAGATCCAACGCCACCTCCAATCAAAGTAAAGGCCAAAAAACCTTTTTCATTTTTGAATCGAGGAAAAAATTTGACTAGACTAGAACTCAATCCGAACTGCCCAAAAGTAGCCATTAAAAATGCAGAGCTTTGAATCAATCGAAAAAGACCTATTTGTTCAGATTCAAGAAAGTAAGGAAAAAGCCAAAGCACATTGGCATAACCGATTATCACGCCCAAATAGGCAATAGCTGATGACTTGATACTTTGGTTTATGACTATGCCCAAAAGCAGATTATTTGGCGTGAAATTAATATATTTAAAGTCTAATTTTCTTCTAATGAAATTTATAAAGACATTCCTATTTTCAATATGGTTTCTACTGATGTCCAACGTGCTTGTGGCGCAGGCAGTTGATCTGGATGAGGGTCTAGTATTAAATTTAAGTTTCAATTTAAATGCTAATGATTTGAGCATCAATAATGTCCGCACGGATTTTTTAGGCGCTTTTTTTAGAAAGGATAGGTTTGGGAATTGTGAATATGCTTTGGGCTTTGATGAGTATCTTCAGTTATTAAGTATTGATAAATTGCCTTTTGATGGGCTTCAAGATTTTTCCGTTTCTGTTTGGATAAAGAATGAGAATAGTGGTTTTGGAACCTTTCTGAGTGTAGCTAATTCTGATCGAGATAATGAGTTTAATTTAAATATTGATGCTAATGGCGTCATTTTGTCGAACGTCAGAAATCTTCCTAATGTTAAGGGTATTAGAATAGATGGTACAATCAGTTTGAATGATGGTAACTGGCATCATGTGTTGTTGACCCGAAATGGGACTTCAGGTGAAACTAGGATTTTCATTGACAAGCAGTTAGATGCATCTAAGAAAATGCCTTTAGGAATTATCCAAGTGGGAGTAGGAGGATTCGTGTTGGGGAATGATCAAGATTGTTTAGCCGGATGCTACAAGGATAATCAGCAGTTTGCCGGAGCATTGGATGATCTAAGGGTTTACGACCGCGTTGTAAACTCCAATGAAATAGATGCCCTTTTTGATTATTTCGATGGTCAATTCAATAATGAACCCTTAGGCTCATTTAGTACTGTTGATGTTTGCGATAGTAATGTGGAATTATCTGTAATTAGGAACTTTGATTCGTTTGCTTGGAACACAGGAAGCACATCTGAAACCTTGCAAGTGGAATCTTCGGGTACATACATTGTTAAGGGACTTGTTAGAGACTGTGAATTTTCAGACACTACTGTTGTAATCATAAATACTCTTCCTGAAATGGAAATCACCTCAAATGGGGTTGATCTGACCTGTACGGGAGAGATTAATATTGAGGCTTCTGGCGGTTTTACAAGTTATACCTGGTCAGATGGTAGTCGAGGTAGGATATATACTGATCCTGTGCCTGGAATTTATTCTGTGTCGGGGATTAGCGATTGTGGTCAAGCAGTTTCGAATACAATCGAAATATTTAAAAGTCAAGAATTGGCACTTGAAATACGAGCGTCATCAACCTCTATACGCTGTGGTGAGTCTGTTTTGCTTGAAGCATCTGATGGGTTTGATGAGTATTCTTGGTCAACAGGTCAAAGTGGCAATTCTATTGAGATTTCGAAATCTGGAATTTACGAGGTGATTACTACTACCGTTTGTGGTGATGAATTGAAAAGTGAGATACTTGTTTCAGAAAGAATAGATTCTGATTTCTTCATTCCGAATACTTTTACACCAAATGGAGATGGTAAAAACGAAACATTTGAGATTGATATCAGACTGCAAGGTGCAAATATGATTGTCGTCAATAGATGGGGTTCTGAGGTTTTCAGAAGTGATAATTATCAAAATAATTGGGACGGAAGTTCTGAATCAGACGGTTCTTACTATTTTATTATTTCCAGCGCATGTCTTAAATCTTCGATTAAAGGATGGGTTCAGATAATTAGGTAGTTATGGACGTTTGGCCTCAATAATATAATACCTTGGAGTGAAAGCTCTCAGAATTGGCCGAAAACCAATTTTTTGTATAGGACTGGTCCATTTTTCTGTTTTGGTAATTTCCCAACCAGATTTCTTCACGAGCCAATCGAATTGCCAATCTTCAAATTCGTGAAAATGCTGATCCCACTCATCTGATTTATTTCTATAAGCTTTTGCAAACCACAGGCTTAAAGGAATAGAAGCAAAAAGCTTAGGCGCTTTAACTTGAGTCAATATGCCCATCGGATTAATTAAGTGCTCCAATACTTCGAACATGGTAACTGCGTCATAGCCTTCTTTTGCAATGATTTCTGGATTGAGGTCAAAATCCACTCCGAAGGCATTATCTACCTTATAGCCATATTCAATTAAATACTCGGACATATCGTTTCGGGTGCCTAAATCTAATATTCTACTTCCTTTAGGCAACGATTCTTTCATGAACTGTAGCGTTTGTTCAAATCGCTTAAACTTCGTGATTTGCTTATTTCTATCAGTCATTAATTTCAAATAATTGTTGATATGCTAAACTAAGTGTCTTGCCTGTTGATTCCCAGTTTTCGTTTTCTTTTACGGTGGCAGTATATCCATTTTGTCCGAGTCGTTTATAAAGAGATTTGTTGAGATAAAGCTGCTCAACTTTTTTGGCAAAATCTTTTGCGTTACCACCTTCGAAGACTAAACCGCTATCTAAAGTTTGTACTACTCTTTTTAGTGGAGGGGCATCACTGACTAAAACGGGCTTGGCTACCATCATTCCCTGATAAAGCTTATGAGGGATGGTGTTATCTGTGTGTCCATTTCTATTGTGTGGTATAAGATTGACATCTGCATACGCCATGTAAGAGAAGAATTTTGTGAAAGGTTGATAACCATTGATATTTACTTGTCCTTGAATTCCCAGTTTTTGAATTAATTCTTCCAACCAACTGCGTGTTGCATTTGAGAGCGTACCCGTAAGTTCAAGCCTGATTTTAGGGTGATGTTTCAGATGTCCAATCCCTTCAATGGCTATATCCACACCTCTATGGGGCCCAACTCCACCAGTATATGCCAAAATAAAACTCTCTTCATCTCGGTCATATATATCAGAAATATGCTCTTGTTCTAAAAAGGCTTGTTCCTCTGAATTGGTGATGACAATAACGTTTTCCCTTTCGACTTGGTGGAGACTGACAATTCGTTCCTCCATCTCTTCTACCACCACGATTACCTTATCAGCTAACTGCGCCATTTTTTTTTCATAGGCTAACCACTTTTTGAAACCAAAGAACAAGTTGTTCTTTAATCGTATGAAGTAATTTTTCTTCCATATAAACCAGACTTTAAGTGCCTCAGGGTAATTCTCATGAAAGTCTAAGATGACTTTGATGGAGGAATGTTTTCTCTTAAAACGAATGGCTGTCTTCGCGAGTGGCAGGTCATGAACATGGAGCGCATGAAACTGCTCTTTTTGGTGTAATGAACGTAGCTTTTGATAGAATATTGGTTGCAAAAAGCCGAATGCAACCAATAGAACGTCCCAAATGCCTCTCCAGAAAAAAGTTTGAGCAAAAGATAGGCGATGGGTTTTTATGCCATTGACAATTTCAAATTTTGATTCTTTTTCTCGCTTTAAACAGATCAAATGCACGTCAAAGCCAGCATTGATAAGCGCTGTAGCTTCTTTTGTTACCCGAATATCGTTGGGATAGAACTCATGAAGAAGCATGCAGATTTTTCTGCCCATAATTTTTTATTAAACTCAAAATACTAACAAAAGGGTAATGGAATGCTTATTTCATTTATTCAGTCAATTTGACGTGACTTTAGATTGATGATGACTACCCCTAAAAATATAAGCACCACCAAAATCGAGAATACCCTCATCACTATGGTGCCAGTGGTATAGATGCTAGGTTTAAATTCAAACACGATTTCGTGATCTCCAGCAGGGATTTTTAAAGCCCTTAAGATGTAATTAGCCC
>JBLIES010000010.1:0-37303 GCA_047633135.1 Roseivirga sp. | reverse complement strand
CTAATAATGTCTTTGGAATTAATTTGGACGAAATAACTAATATAACTTTCTATTATAGAGACTTAGATAGTTCTGGTGAAGTCACTTTGGCCGCAACTCATGCGCTGACTTTTGGAAGTCTTGAACATTATTATGGACTAGCGCTGGACAAATCTGGCAGTCAACTTGATGGTTTAACCGAAACGAATACCTTATTTACTCCTGCCTCAGGTTTAAGGTATTTTCAATCAGGTGTGGGTATTGTTACAAAACTGGACATCTCAGAATTTCAAAACTTTTCAGAACAGAATCCTGAAATAATTATTAATTCAGCACAGTTTTCGCTAGGACCAATTGAGGACTTACCGACAGGTGTTAATCCACCAAATACACTTTTACTTCTATTGACAGATGCTAAAAATACAAGAATAAGCGATCGAACTGGTTTCAGGGCTATTCAACAGGATGGGTCTAATCAAATTGCAAATACAGCTCCTTTAAGTTTGGTATATGACCCTTCAACTAAAACTTATAAGGCTTCTATCACTACATTTATAACAAGTTACTACTTGAATGTTTTTCGGAGAAATGAGTTTCTAATATATCCTCAAACAATAAACAATTCGTTAGATCAGTTTATCTTTGATCCGAGTAATGTTAAAATCGAAGTGGTCTACTCCAAGTTGAGGTAGACATCTAAATTTATGATTCTTTTAATTTATTAAGTATGTGTGGAATTGTTGGCTACATGGGCTACCGAGAGGCCTACCCTATAATAATAAAGGGCCTTCAAAGGCTTGAGTATAGAGGTTATGATAGTGCAGGAGTAGCCCTGCACAATGATGGACTTAACCTCTATAAGAAGAAAGGCAAAGTATTAGATTTGCACAATTTTGCCAGCGACAAAAATTTGAAAAGTAATTTGGGTATTGGTCATACTCGTTGGGCTACTCACGGAGAGCCAAATGATGAAAACGCCCACCCTCATTTGTCTAACTCTGGTAAATTAGCAATGATTCATAATGGAATTATTGAGAATTACTCATCACTGAAAACCGACCTTCTCAAGAAGGGCTATGAATTTCATAGCGATACTGACTCAGAAGTTTTCATTAATTTCATTGAAGATATTTATTTAAATACGGGTGTCGCCTTAGCAGAAGCCGTAAGATTGGCATTGAATAAGGTTGTAGGCGCATATGCGATTGCAATTATTTCAACCGAAGACCCCAACCTAATGATAGCCGCTCGTAAGGGCAGTCCTTTGGTGATTGGGTTAGGAAAGAATGAGTTCTTTGTGGCTTCGGATGCTACGCCAATTATAGAGTACACTAATGAGGTTGTCTATTTAGAGGATCGGGAGATCGCGATTATTAAGGATGGTGAACTTACCATCAAAAATATTGCTGATGTTGAAATGACTCCTTATGTTCAAACAATTGATTTAGAGCTCGAGGCAATTGAGAAGGGTGGCTACGAGCACTTTATGCTGAAGGAAATCTTTGAGCAGCCTAAATCTATTGGCGATTGTTTAAGAGGACGACTTCAGGCGAAAGAAGGTAAATTAGTGCTTGGAGGAATCTTTGACTACGTTACCAAAATTGTCAATGCAGATAGAATTTTAATTATAGCCTGCGGAACGTCATGGCACGCGGGCTTAGTTGCTGAATATATTTTTGAAGAGTTTTGCCGTATCCCTGTAGAAGTTGAGTATGCTTCAGAATTTAGGTATAGAAATCCAATTGTAGGGGAGAAGGATATTGTAATTGCCATTTCGCAATCAGGCGAAACCGCTGATACTCTCGCGGCAATTGAATTGGCGAAATCTAAAGGAGCTACAATTATTGGTGTATGTAATGTTGTAGGTTCATCAATAGCCAGGGCAACGCATGCTGGTTCTTATACACATGCAGGCCCTGAAATTGGTGTGGCAAGTACTAAGGCTTTTACTGCGCAAATTTCTGTGCTCACCATGATGGCCTTAATGATTGCGGAGAAGAAAGGAACACTTTCTGACAGTAAGTACAGATCTCTTCTTGTTGAACTAGAAACAGTGCCAGCCAAAGTGGCCAAGGCACTAGCCCTGAACGATCAAATCGAAGAAATAGCAAAGGTTTTCAAGGACGTACCTAATTTCCTTTACCTGGGCAGAGGATATAATTTCCCGGTGGCGCTCGAAGGTGCTCTAAAGTTAAAAGAGATCTCCTACATTCATGCCGAAGGGTACCCTGCAGCAGAAATGAAGCATGGTCCAATCGCTCTGATTGACGAAGAAATGCCAGTGGTTGTGATTGCTACACATGACAGCAGTTACGAGAAAATCGTGTCCAATATTCAAGAAGTAAAAGCGAGGAAAGGTAAAGTAATCGCTGTGGTTTCAGAAGGAGATACGGAAATACCTAAAATGGCCGACTATGTTATTGAAGTCCCCCATATTAGTGATCCATTAATGCCATTGATTTCGGTTATTCCTCTTCAATTGCTTTCTTATCATATTGCTGTGATGAGAGGTTGTAATGTGGATCAACCAAGGAATCTTGCTAAATCAGTTACTGTAGAGTAGGAATTAATAGCAATAGATATCGAATTAAAAGGACTGGAAACAGTCCTTTTTTTGTTTTAGGCTTTTAAGTACTCTTTTTTGAGCAGTGGGCAGATTTTATATCGCTCCTCTTTTGTGTCTTCGTAAAGCGCCTCTAAGGTTTCATAAATGTTTTGAATACCAATTCTTTCACTCCACTCAAAAGGCCCGAGAGGGTAGTTAGTGCCTAATTTCATTCCCGTATCAATGTCAGCTCTGTTGGCCGTACCTTCTTGGAGTGTAAAGAATGCTTCATTGATAATCATAAAAATAACTCTTGGACTTACCATGCCAACCCTGTCTTCTATAATTTCAAAGTCGGTACCTAATTCTTTGCAAATGCCCTGAAGCAGTAATGTGTTTTCTTCATTCAGTATTGAGACCTCTAAAATACTCCTATCCAAAAATGTGGGTAATCCGTTAAAACCAAAAAGATTACAAATCACGTCTTCTTGATAAAAAGCGAGTTCCGTTAGTGATATCTTTGGCGCATTTACGAATAAGTTGAGCCCTTCATACTGGTTGAAAATTTCAAATTGTTCAGGACTGTCAGCGATAAAAAAGTCAAAAACTAAATCGATTTTCGTCAAATCTGTTTCAAAGTTATAATCTTGCTGAAACTCACAATCAGTCAGATTATTAAACTTTAATTTGAACTCATTAATATTCTGTTCCGAACCGATGACAAGAATTTTCATAATGTGTAATTTGCCTTAAAATTATCTATAATATTATACAATCCGAACATGGCAAAGACAATCATTATTAGTAAAGAGGCTCCCGCTCCAATTGGCCCTTATAGTCAAGCGGTTAAGGCAGGGAATACATTGTACATTTCAGGCCAAATACCTTTCGATGAGGCTACTGGTGAGATGATCAATGAGAATATAACAGAAGAAACACATCAAGTGATGAAGAATATTGAGGCCATTCTCACCGCAGCAGGTATGTCCTTCAAGAATATTGTTAAGTGTTCAATTTTCATTAAGGATATGAATCAGTTTACGACCATTAACGAGGCCTACGGAGTTTATTTCAAAGTTGACCCACCTGCAAGGGAGTGTGTGGAGGTGGCTAGACTACCAAAAGATGTGAATGTAGAAATCTCTTGTATCGCAATTGACTTATAGTTGAATACGGAAGAGCTAAATAATTTTATTCCTTAGTCCTAAGGGATAGATTTTCTTAATTTTGCAGCTAAGTAATTTGAAAAATGAGCGTTAGAGTAAGATTTGCACCCAGCCCAACAGGTGCATTACATATTGGAGGTTTAAGAACTGCCCTCTACAATTATCTATTTGCAAAAAAGAATGGAGGAACATTTATTGTGCGAGTTGAAGATACAGACCAAGGTAGGTTTGTAGAAGGCGCAGAGGACTATATTATAAAGTCATTGGCTTGGGCTGGAATAACACCCGATGAAGGCCCAGTGAATGGAGGAGAGTTCGCACCATACCGTCAATCAGACAGGAAAGGTATTTATGGTAAGTACGCCCAACACCTAATTGATGAGGGAAGCGCATATTATGCGTTTGACACTCCAGAAGAACTAGATGAAATGCGAGTGCGACTAAAGGAGGCTAGAATGGCTAATCCGCAGTATAATGCCGTAAGTCGTAATCAAATGAAAAACTCGTTAACGCTTTCAGCAGAGGAATTAGAACTCCGTTTGAGTAGAGGTGAACCTTACGTAATTAGGTTTAAAATGCCCAAGCACGATGATGTTCGCTTCAAAGATATCGTTAGGGACTGGGTGGCGGTAAGCACGTCAACATTAGACGATAAAGTACTGATGAAATCAGATGGTATGCCTACCTATCACTTGGCTAATATCGTAGACGATCATTTGATGAAAATCACACACGTGATCAGGGGAGAAGAGTGGTTGCCATCAGCACCTTTGCACATATTGCTTTATAAGGCTTTCGGTTGGGAAGCTCCGCAATTTGCCCATTTGCCATTATTGTTAAAGCCGGATGGTAATGGTAAATTAAGTAAAAGAGCCGCAGATCAGTTGGGATTTCCAATTTTCCCTATGAACTGGGCAGACCCACAGAGTGGCGAAGTGTCTATGGGTTTTATGGAAACTGGTTATCTCAAGGATGCATTTATTAACTTTTTAGTTATGTTGGGCTGGAACCCTGGGACAGAGCAAGAAATATTCACTTTTGATGAATTAATTAGTTCATTTTCGCTTGAAAGGATCAATAAGTCAGGTGCTAAATTTGACATTGATAAGGCCAAGTGGTTCAATCAACAATACTTGAAAAATAGACCGAGTCAAGAGTTAGCGTCTCAACTCAAACAAGAGCATAACTTGACTATTGATGATCAAAAGTTAATTGCAATTGTTGATTCTATGAAGGAAAGGGTGGTTTTTTTGGGAGATATTATTGAACAAGGTGACTTCTTCTTTACCGCACCGACTCAATTTGACGAGACAACGGCCCAGAAAAAATGGAATTCGGAGGTGGCGGGTGTTTTGTCAGCCTTTGCTCAAAGGCTAAAACAACTTGAAAGTATTGAGCCAATGGACGCTAAAAACTTACTGATTGGGATTTTGGAAATTAGGGGAATGGGCTTGGGTAAGGTTATGCCTGGCTTAAGGCTAGCGTTAACTGGCGCCAACGGTGGCCCAGACTTAATGGAGATCATTGTAATACTTGGGCCGAAAGAGGCTGCCAATAGAATTGATTATGCAGTAAAAACGATTACTAACTAATAATTGATCATGTCGAAAAAAAAAGAGAATAAGCCTAAGGATGAAAAACCTAGGGTGAACAAGGACTTAGAAGGCTTAGAAATAAAAATTGATTCTTTCGGAGAGATCCGTAATTCACTTTCTATTGATAAGATCAATGAATTCCTCAATAAGAACGTGGATGACAAAAAGTTAAGAGACCGCGATGATTTGGATGAAATCAAACGTGCAGATCCAGAAGACGGAAAAGACTCATAACCTCCTTGTGAGATTTCACCTATTATTAAGTATTTAACGAAGTCATACTATGGAATACCTCAAACTTGGAATCATTAAGGAAGGGAAAGTACCAATTGATAAAAGGGTCCCTATCACTCCTGCGCAATGCAAAACTATTCTGGGTGAATACGGCACGGTAAAAATTTATTGCCAACGAAGCTCAATTAGGTGCTTTGCAGATAAGGAATACGAGGATGCCGGAGCTATTTTGGTGGACGATGTATCCAACTGTGACGTGATTGTAGGTGTGAAAGAGGTGCCTGTTGATATGCTGTCACCAGAAAAAACGCACTTTTTCTTTTCTCATACCATTAAGAAACAAGATTATAATCAAGGCCTATTACAAACTATAATGGCCAAAAAAGTCAAATTGATTGATTGGGAGTGCCTCACTAACCTCAGTGGGCAACGACTTATCGCATTTGGTCGATATGCTGGAATAGTAGGTGCCTACAATGGGATTTTAACTTTTGGAAAGCGATATAATCTCTTTCATTTAAGACCCGCTAATCAATGTTTCGACATGGCAGAAATGCTAGAAGAGTATAACAAGGTGAAACTTCCATCTATTAAGATTGCCCTCACTGGCGGTGGGCGTGTGTCGAAAGGCGCTATGGAAGTACTTGTAGGAATGAAAATTCGCAAGGTCAGCCCTGCTGAATTTTCAAATGAGTACTTCAATGAGCCAGTTTTTACTCAACTGAATACGCGAGACTATAACAAACAAAGTGCTGGCGGGGCTTTTAGCAAAGACGAATTTTATAAATACCCCGACCGCTACCAATCTAATTTCCTGCCTTACGCGCGAAAGGCTGATATTTTGATTGCTGGCGCATTTTGGGATCCAAATGCCCCAGTACTTTTTACTAAGAAAGAGGCGAATAGTAGTGAGTTTAAAATAAGCGTAATCGCAGACATTACTTGTGATATTGAAGGTTCAATCCCTTCAACTAAGTCGCCAACCACTATAGATAATCCGGTATACGACTATAACTCGAGTGATGATAGAGTAGAACCACCTTTTTCGGACGAAGGAAATATCACGGTGATGGCAGTTGATAACTTACCATGCGAGTTACCAAGAAATGCATCTGAGGACTTTGGTAGAGAGTTTTTGCGCCATATTTTACCAAATCTTTTAGGAGAGGACAAGGATGGGATTCTCGATAGGGCAACAATTACAGAGCATGGCTTATTAAAACCAAGGTTCGCTTACCTGCAAGATTATGTCGATGGCCATTAATCAGTTCATTGAACATACCAATCTTAAACCAACACTGACTGAAAATGATGTTGATACCTTGGTGGCAGAGGCTAAGGCCCATCAATTTTTAGGTGTTTGTGTGCCTCCTTTCTGGGTAAAGCGTGCTTTTAGAGAGCTAGGAAACTTTGACTTACAGTTGATTACCGTTATAGGGTTTCCATTAGGTTATCAGATGACAGAAGTAAAACTGAAGGAAATGGAGATCGCCATCGGTAATGGAGCTAATGAGTTAGACTTGGTAATGAATATTTCATCTTTTAAAACGGGCCTGCCATGGACGAAAATTGAAATTGCGAAATGTGCAAAAACAGCACACGAAGCCGATTGTGTCCTCAAGGTAATTATAGAAACAGCCTACTTGAACAATGATGAAATTGTGACCGCATGCAAAATATGTTCAGATGCAGGGGTGGATTTTGTTAAGACCTCAACAGGCTTTGCTGCTTCTGGGGCGAAAAAAGAGAATATCCATTTAATGCGAAAAATATTACCTTCAAATGTAGGAATCAAGGCTTCTGGGGGTATAAAAACCTTACAGGATGCGCAATCAATGATAGCCGCGGGAGCAGATAGATTAGGGACTTCTTCTGGAGTCGCTATTATGAGGCAATTAAATGAAAGCGATTAAGGTTTCCATCACCGGCAAAGTTCAGGGCGTTTATTACAGAGCTTCCACAAAAGACTATGCCTATAGAAATGGAATTACAGGGTTTTGTAAGAACGAGTTGGATGGAAGTGTCACCGTTTATGCAGAAGGAAGAAAAATCCAGCTAGAGGGTTTGGTCGAATGGTGCCGCAAAGGATCAAAAATGGCAAGAGTACAAGAGGTGTTGGTCGAAGAGGTTGAAATACAACATCTCGAAAAATTCGAAATTACAAGATGATTTTAGGCTGTTTTATTAGCGCAGTATTTTTTAATCCCTTTGTATTTGTAAATTTTAAGACCAAAGTGGTCGTAAATACAAAGCTTCATTCTATTTTGGGATAGCTCAATTCTTTTTTCTGGACAAGATAAAACCGTCATCTCTAGTCCTGCCAAGATAAAATTCTTTTTAAGGCTGAGCTCTTTAATGTATTCTTGAAACCCTTTTTTCCAGTCTTCTGAGTATTTTTCATAATGACTTCTACCATCGAATAAAATCTCCAATTGATTCCCTTCAACCTGATAACGAAAAATACCGGCAAGCGAGTCGTAGAGTTCGTCAAAACAATCAAGGTCAGAAGGCTCTGACCTCTCAATTAAGTCTGACAGATCATCCGATAACTGAAGCGGATTGAATAGTACGAAATAGCCTTCTTTGATCTGATTTACAAGCTCAGATTCGAGTCCCACCTTCAAGTCTTTTTGAACTTGTTTTAAAATATAATTCTTGTCGTGAAGGAAAAGTCGCTGGCTCAAATCTAAAAATTTCTTAAAAATAACACTTTTTCTAAAATAGACTTCAATCTATCTCTGCCTTTAGTGAATTACTTATCTCGCTGCTGAGCTATTCACAACCCTACCAAAGAAAATGGCATTCATCATTAACTTATTCGTCCCATACCAAAAGGCTCTGAAATTTGGATTGTCAACTAAAGATACAATTCTACCACTGCCCAAGGCATTCACTCTTATGGTCGAAGTTTCCTTCAGTGCTTCTAGATTTGGATCATTTATCCAACCGCTGAGTAGTGGCTCTTCGCTGTATTTCCCAGGGTTAGAGAATCGGTTTTCAGAAGCCTCAATCATCGTATTACCCCGTCTAAAAGTAGGTAATTGCTTTCTGTAATACCCATAGGCCATTGGGTGACTCAACTCGAGTTCACTCATGAATACTCCTCCTGGTATATTTTGCCCTCTTTGAAAATTTGACAGCTCATCGTACGCTATATTTCCCCCTGTATACTGTGCAGAGGTTACCGTCTTTAGGTCTGTTAATTTGTTCTGTGCAGCCCAAGACACCGCACTTCCATTACTTGCCACCAAGGTTCCTCCACTTCTAATCCATCTTTTAAGGTTTTCTAATCCAGTTTCGGAGAGGTCTAATGCACCCGTAATTATAATGGTATTGTACCTATCGATAGCAGAACTTGATAGCCTGTTTTGTGGAAGTTTAGTGACTAACATTTGCATTCTAGTATCGAGTAAATGCCAGATTTCCCCAGCATCAGCGCTACTTCCGGATGCTACGACTATGGCAACTTCTGGTTTTTCTAGTTTGAGAAATGAGTTGCTACCCAAAGAAACACCATCTGTTAGTCCTGAATTAAAGGCATGAACGTTAATACCGTCTTCATTTGCTATAGTTTGCATTATTTCAAAAATTTCGAATTCATTTAGTTTTTGATTGGCTACAGGGACTAAAATTGTTCCGTAATCAAAATCAGCGTTTTCGCTCATAGAAAACTTGCTTGTCGCGACTTTAATCCTGATTCCTTTTGTCAATAGTCTGTTGGCCGCCCTAGGGGCGTAGTATCCGTGCCATTCAAAGGCGTAGGCGTAGGCGCTTTGCCCACCTAACACAAGACCTTTCGGGAACTCAGCCTTGTCAATTTTATCTCCTAATTGATTTTTACCGTAGTCTCTACTGTTTAATTCGGCATATTCTAAGTTAAAGGCCAGAGGATAGGTCCAACCTGAAATATCGTAGAAAAGGCTGTCTTCAAAAGTGATCCGTTTTTCAAACATCCCTTTAATCAACTTATAGTTTCGTTGTTTTAGAGGAATGATATAACTGTTTTCAGTAGTATACTCCTCGCTTCCAAATTTTAGGTTTCTCGAAGGCCTATAGAAATCAATTTCTTGTCGCTGAAGAATTTCTGCTAAATGATAAGAACGTGCAGGATCTTTTTCTGCCTTAAAAATGAATGCTTTGGAATCATCATTGTCAGCGTCCTTTAACACTTGTTTATAAAAGTCTCTTTGGTATTCTAGTAACTCAACGCGCATGTCGGTTGCCGCATTCCATGTGCTGAGTACTGCCGTAAATTGATTTTTTATTGTGAATGGGAATTCTAAAACTCCATTGTCACTTTCTTGGGCATGCCCTCGCGAGCTCGCTTGTTCGAAAAGAATGCCTATCCCTCCATTAATATCTGGGAAAGTGGACCCTTTACCATAATAAAAGTCATCATACCCTTCTTTGGTGTAATAGAGAGAACCGATCTCATCTAAGCGAGCTGCGTGGTATTCACCAATTTTAGAAGTCAATTCTTGGTTCGCCTTTGGGGTTAAAGGGTGTGTTCTAGATGGTACTCCTGGCTGAAAAAAGAAAGTTGAGTTCGTACCCATTTCATGGTGATCGGTTAAAATATTGGGCTTCCATAAATGATATTTGACCACTCTGTTTCTGGATTCTGGTTGTTGAACCGGCAACCAGTCTCTGTTAAGGTCAAACCAATAATGATTTGTTCTTCCACCTGGCCAAACCTCATCATACTCCCTGTCATTGGGGTCTGGGTTGATGTTTTTTGACTTATGCATATTGGCCCAAGTAGAAAAGCGTGTGAGGCCGTCAGGATTGAATGAAGGGTCGAGTAGGATGACAGAATTTCTAAGGGAGGTTTCTATCTCTGGACCCTGAGCTGCGGCTAAATAATAGGCGGCAACCAAAGAGGCATTCGAGCCTGATGGTTCATTTCCATGAATACTAAAACCCAGGTAAACCACAACAGGCATTTTTTCTACATCGAACTTGTCAGATTCATTGGGATATGAAAGCCACACATGATCTGTTCGAATTTTTTCAATGCCAGCATGATTGTCAGGATGGGTTATGGTGAGTAAAAGCTGTGGTCTGCCCTCGTGTGTTTGTCCGATTTCTTCGATGGTGAATCTATCAGATACTTCCGCTAAAGTTTTCATATAGAGCACTAGTTTATCGTGCGTCACGTGCCATTCGCCAACTTCATGACCGATTACTGATTTGGGCGTTGGGATGCTCGCATCGTAGGTAACGTCTATTGGTAAAAAGTAGCTCAAATCTTTTTGAGCCGATACAATAATAACTTGAGCTAAAAGGCCCAACATTATTAGCAGTTTAGGGAGTATTCGCATTGTGAAATCTAAGATGGGGTTTATTACTAAGATAGGAATACGATTGCATAAGAAAAAATTGCGAATTTTTAATTTCGAGCTACAAAGAATGATGACCCGAAAAAAATACGATTTCAAAAGGAAAATTTACTTTACAATTTTTAATCTGTTAAGTTGTAGCCTCAAAAGTTAATTCTGAATTAATTCTTTCCTCTAAGTAGCTAACTAACTAGTGCAATTAATTATTAGTAATACACTGATTTTGAGTAATTTAATTCGGTTTATGTGTCAGTTTGAGCTTATCTCAAAAAAACGAATGTTTTGACGTTAAGGCTAAGTTAAACTCTAACGACATTGATATCAAATTGTTAACATTTGTTAAAAATGGTTAACGTTTGTAAACACTACTTTTGCATCTGTCATTCGTGACACTTTGAAATGATTTGAACTAAAACAACTAAATCTAATCTACATTTAAATTTCTTTTATGAGAAAATCTTTACTAACGTTTGTTCTCTCTGGGATTCTGCTCGCGATAAGCGCAGTTACCTATGGTCAGGGAACAACAACATCATCTTTGAACGGAAAGATAACGGACGCTGCTGGAGATCCGCTTCCTGGTGCAACGATTGTTGCGGTTCACACTCCAAGTGGTTCGCAATACGGTAACGTCAGCAATGCTGACGGTTTTTACAGAATTCCTAACATGAGAGTAGGCGGCCCATATACGGTTACAGTGACTTTTGTTGGTTTTAGAGAATTTAAGCAAGAGAACTTATTTCTTACTTTAGGTCAATCGTATAAGTTGAGTTCGACTTTGCAAGAAACTTCAGTAAGTCTTGATGACGTTGAAGTTATCGGTACAAGAAGCGGTGTTTTTGACGGTAACAGAACGGGTGCTGAAACAGTGATAAGCTTGGACCAAATCAATGCAATTCCTACTGTGGCCAGAGCGATAGGTGACTTTGCGCGATTTACGCCTCAAGCAACTATCGATGAAGGGAACGATGGTTTCTCTATTTCAATCGGTGGTCAGAACAACAGATATAACTCTATTTATATTGATGGAGCTGTTAATAATGACGTGTTTGGTCTTGCTGGTTCAGGAACTAACGGTGGTCAAACAGGGGTATCTCCAATTTCTATCGATGCAATTGAGCAATTCCAAATTCAGGTGGCTCCTTTTGATGTAAGAGTTTCTGGCTTCGCTGGTGGTGCAATCAATGCGGTTACACGCTCAGGATCTAATAATATCGAAGGCTCTGTCTACAGATTCTGGAGAAACGAAAATTTTGCTGGAGAAACGCCAGTTGACATTGATGGACAGGCTAGAACTAAATTGAATGAGTTCTCTGCAGAAACTTATGGCTTTAGAGTGGGTGGTCCAATCATCAAGGATAAGCTTTTCTTCTTCGTGAATTACGAAGAGCAAAGAGATGAAACGCCACAACCATTTTTGCTTGAAAACTACGAAGGAGACTCTGATAGAGCTGCTTTGAACTCTTTGATTTCGAAATTAGATGGTTTTGGATACAATCCAGGTTCTTTCGAAGACAATCCAAGTATTTTGAATTCAGAGAAATTAACTGCGAAGATAGATTTCAATGCTAACCAGAATAATAAAATCTCATTACGTTACTCTTATGTGAAGGCTGATAACATTGAGGCGATTAGGTCTGCTCCTAGAAGTATCGGTTTTTATAACAGATCAGAGTCTTTCCTTTCGGAAACAAATTCATTGTCAGCAGAATGGTCTGCGGCTTTAGGGTCAAATGCATCGAATAAGTTGACGTTCGGTTATGTGAATGTGTCTGATGATAGAGATCCAACGGGCGGAGATTTCCCAACGGTAAGAATTAATGATGGAAGAGGAAATATTCAGTTCGGTGCAGAGCCTTTCTCTACGGCTAATTTATTAGACCAAACTGTATTCACGATCAATAACAACTTCGAATTATACAAGGGTAAGCACACGTATACTGTTGGTATTAACGCTGAGTTTTATGCAGCAGAGAATTTATTCATTGCGAATAACTTCGGTCAATATACCTACAATAACCTCAACGACTTTTTAACGGATCAACCCGCGGAGGATTACTTCAGACAATTCTCTAATGTAGATAATATAACAGGTGATGGTTCTGCCGCTGCTGCAATTTTCAACTCAAGCGTAATTGGTATTTATGCTCAGGATGAGATCCAAATGAATGACAACCTCAAGTTAACTGTAGGTGTAAGAATGGATATTCAGTCATTTGACGACACTCCAGAGAACGCTGTGTTTAACAATACAGTAATTCCTGAGTTAGAGGCGAACGGGTATAATTTACAAGGCTCTAGAATTGGACAGTTTATTAAGCCGCAAGCGTTATTTTCGCCCAGAGTAGGTTTTAACTGGGATATCAACGGAGATAGAACGGTACAGCTAAGAGGTGGTGCGGGTATTTTTACTTCAAGAATTCCTTTGGTTTGGCCAGGTGGAGCGTATAACAATAACGGATTCAACTTAGGTTCAATTGACGAAACAGGTTTTGATGGTGTTTTCAGACCGGATGTAAATAATCAGCCAGGTACTCAAAGTACTACGGTTCAGTCTGGTAATATTGATCTATTTGCAAATGATTTTAAAGCGCCACAAGTAGCGAAATTCAATGTTGCTTTGGACAAAAAATTATCAAACGGATGGATTTTGACATTAGATGCATTGTACAACAAAAATATCAATGCGCTGACTTACCAAAACTTGAACATGAAGCCTTCTACTGAGTCCCTTACAGGAACTGGTGATTACCGTCCAATATACAACAGAAGAGATCTGATCTTCCCTAATTATGGTGGTATCTATTTAGCAGGAAACACTGCGAGAGGATTCGCTTACAACTTGTCATCTACTTTGACCGTGCCCATGACAAATGGTTTCCAAGGAAGTGCTTCTTATTCTTATGGAGAGTCTTTCAGTGTATTTGATGGTACTTCTTCTCAGAACTCATCTCAGTGGAGAGGCTTGCATTCAATTGGTGGTAGAAACTTTGACCAGCCTTTAGTGAAGTCTTCCTTCTCTCAAGGCCATAGAATCATAGTTCAAACTTCTTACCGATATGAGTGGTCTGAAAACATTGCTACTCAAATTGGTTTGGTATATGAAGGTCGTGTAGGTTCTCCTTACTCGTTCATCTATAATGATGGTGGTAGACTTACAAATGAAGACTCTCGTGAGAGAAACTTGATTTACGTTCCATTAAATTCTGATGATATCATTTTGAGAGATGATGCAAGTGCTGGTTCTGCGGCATTCCAGTGGCAACAATTGAATAAATTTATCGCAGAGAATCCATACTTAAATTCAAGAAGAGGTAAGTATGCTGAGGTAAATCAATCAAGAGCGCCATTCGTACACGTATTCGATTTAAGATTCATGCAAGAGTTCAGCTTGAACTTTGGTGAAAGCGAAAATACTTTCCAATTCACTGCTGACATTTATAACTTTGGAAACATGATGAATAGCAACTGGGGTAGGAGATACTTTGTCCCTAGTGATTTCGAATTGTTGAACTTCGAAGGTTTCCAAGCTGATGGTACCACTCCAGAATTTACTTTTGACGGTGTGACTAACTTTGATCCTTCTGCTAACAATATTGATGATTCAGGCTTGACTAGCTCAAGATGGCAAATGCAATTAGGCCTTAGATATATTTTTGGAGGCTAGAATTTGTTAACCGATTAGAAAAGGCTCTGCTGAATTATTCAGTGGAGCCTTTTCTTTTTAAAAAAGTAGTCTGCTTATGCTGGCGGTTGAACTTATTTAATTTAATGCGGTTAACTTGCAACGAATTACAGACTTTTGCTCTACTATAAAACATATCGCAACAATCAATCTGACCAATGGGTAGCTTTTATCCATGGGGCTGGTGGGAGTTCTTCCATTTGGTTTCGCCAGATCAAGAGTTTTAAAGAGAAGTACAACGTATTGCTTTTGGATTTGAGGGGGCATGGGAAATCGCAAGAGGCCTTCCAAAGGTACTTTACCAATGATCATAATTTCGAAAACATAAGCAAAGATATTATTGAAGTGCTGGATCATCTTAAAATTGAGAAAGCGCATTTTGTAGGGGTCTCTCTAGGGACTATTATTGTCCGAACTATCTGCGAAATAGCCCCAGGAAGGGTGCAATCACTGATTTTAGCGGGCGCAGTCACAAGACTAAATATTAGGTCTAAATTTTTAATGAGTTGCAGTAATGCCGTAAAACGCTTTATCCCTTTCCTGTGGCTCTATACGATTTTTGCCTTCATTATAATGCCAAGGAAACGCAACGAGGAGTCACGAACACTTTTTGTAAATCAAGCCAAACGTGTTGCTCAACACGAATTCATGAAATGGTTTCAATTGACTAATGGTATTAATCCAGTTTTGAGATATTTCAACGAAAAGGAGACTGGCTTACCAACGTTGTATTTGATGGGAGATGAAGACTACATGTTCCTTCCACAAGTGAGAAAGCTAGTTTCACATCATGATAAGGCGTGGTTAAATATAATAGAGAATTGCGGCCATGTTTGTAACGTTGAACAGCCAGATACTTTTAATGATCTGTCTATAGCTTTTATAAAAACACATTCTGCATAATACTCTTCTTAATGAATAAAGCATCAAAGGTTCTTGTTGTCTTAATAATTTTTTTGGCAGTCGCTGCATGGGCAATTTACCCGCGAATAGATGAAATTTTCCCTACCGATGAATCTTCAATCGCGAATGGAGCAACAGTACGGATACCCACTAATTTGCCAGTGAATGGTCATATAGTGTCCCCTCAACTTCTAGAGAATAAAATTAAAGTCACAGGGTCGATTCTACCAAACGAGTCGCTTGAGTTAAAGAGCGAAGTGTCAGGTCTCGTAACAAAAGTACATTTCAAAGAAGGTGAAAAAGTAAGGAAGGGAACGTTACTGATCAGCCTGAAGGATGATGACTTACAAGCCCAACTTCAGAAATTAAAGATCAATAAAAAGTTGGCCGAGGAGACAGAAAAGCGTCAAAAGCAGCTTCTCGAAAAAGAGGCGATTAGCCAAGAAGAATATGATATATCGATCACTGCAGTCTATTCTTTAGAGGCAGATATAAGTCTTATTAATACCCAGATAGCCAGGACATCGATTATTGCACCATTTGATGGTACTTTAGGTTTGAGATTCATCAGTGAAGGGGCTTTTATCACCAATAGTACCGTTATTACGAATTTTTATAATATTGATCCTGTGAAAATCGATTTCTCTATCCCCGGAAAGTATGCCGGAGAGGTTAAAATTGGGGATGAAATACAGTTCACCACAGAATCGTTAAGTCAAGTGTATAAGGGGACAGTTTACGCGTTCGAACCGCAGATTGATCCTACCACTAGAACACTGAAGCTCAGGGCGATGACTAGTAATAAAGAAGGGACGCTTTTGCCAGGTCAATTTGCCAGGATTGAATTGATCATGTCATCAGTAGATAATGCCTTATTAGTACCTGCTGTTTCAGTGATTCCTGAGTTGAATGGTCATAAAGTATTTATTATGAATAGTGGTAAAGCACAATCAGTTACGGTGAAAATCGGTATGAGAACGGAGGATTCTGTTCAAATTCTAGAAGGGATAAGTCCTCAAGATACTGTGATCACTACAGGGCTATTGGAAATACGACAGGGTTCTATGATTTCAGTTTCATCACTTACTAATTAGTATCGAATGTCTAGTTTATCTACCATAAGTATTAAAAGGCCAGTATTAGCCTTAGTGATGAACATCGTCATTGTTATTTTTGGAGTAATAGGTTTTAGTTATTTGGGCGTTAGAGAGTTCCCGAGCGTTGACCCTCCAGTGATTTCTGTTTCGACAAGTTACACAGGTGCTAATGCAGAAATAATTGAAGAGCAGATTACGGAGCCTATAGAGGAAGCTTTAAATAGTATTGCGGGTATAAAAACACTCACATCGACTAGTAGAGATGGCGGGAGTTCGATTTCGGTTGAGTTTAATTTAGGGGTAGACTTAGAGGCCGCTGCAAATGATGTAAGAGATAAAGTGTCTGGGGTAGTGCGAAGCCTTCCTCCAGATGTTGAAGCGCCAACAGTGCGTAAGGCAGATGCTGATGCCAGTCCTATTATTTTTTTAACTGTCTCTAGTACCGAAAGAAGCTTGTTGGAATTGACCTTGCTCGCAGAAAATGTGCTCAAGGAAAGAGTTCAAACGATTCAAGGGATAAGCTCAGTGCAAGTTTGGGGAGCTAAGCGATACTCTATGCGCCTGTGGATGGATCCTGATAGACTAGCGGCTTACCAACTTACTCCGCTTGATGTCCAAAATGCAGTAAATAGAGACAACGTTGAACTCCCTTCAGGAAGCGTTCAGGGATCGACCACTGAGCTGACGGTTAGAACAATTGGTAGAATCAATTCCCCAGAAGAATTTAACAGCCTTATTGTAAAAGAACAAGATGGGGTAATCGTAAGGTTTAGGGATATAGGAAGGGCTGAGTTAGCCCCCGAAAATCAAAAAACCGTTTTAAAGAAAAATGGCGTGCCGATGGTTGGCATAGCAGTAATTACTCAGCCCGGCACGAATAACATTGAGATAGCCGATAATTTTTATAAAAGAATTGATCAGCTGAAGAAAGATTTACCTGCTGACATTGAGCTTGGGATGGGCTTTGACAACACAGAATACATCCGAGAGTCCATTACCGAAGTACAACAAACTATTGTCGTGGCGTTTGCTCTTGTTGTAATTATCATTTTTCTCTTTTTTAGAGACTGGAGAACAACGTTAATTCCAGTGATAACTATTCCTATTTCATTGATAGGGGCATTTTTTATAATGTACATAGCGGGTTTTTCCATCAACATACTCACCCTACTAGGGATTGTTTTGGCGATCGGTTTGGTTGTGGACGATACCATTGTTGTGCTTGAGAATATCTATGCCAAGATCGAAGGTGGTATGGATCCGAAAGAGGCAGGTATCAAGGGGACTAATGAAATATTCTTTGCAGTAATAGCCACTACAGTTGCTCTTGTCGCGGTATTTATGCCAGTGATTTTCTTGCAAGGGTTGACAGGTAGATTGTTTAGAGAATTCGGGATTGTTGTGGCTGGTGCAGTGGTGATCTCATCATTTGTTGCCCTTACACTGACGCCTATGTTAAGTTCGCGATTGCTGAAAAAATCAGAAAAGAAAAACTGGTTTTACCGAAAAACAGAGCCATTTTTTGAAAACCTCAATAAGGCCTACAATAATTCACTGGACGCTTTTATGAACATAAGGTGGATGGCTTTTGTAATTATTTTTATCTCTGTGGGTATGATTGTGTTTTTCCTCTCAGCGAATCGAATTCCAGAAGAAATCGCTCCTTTAGAGGACAGAAGTTCACTCTCAGCCAGTGCTACCGGACCTGAAGGTGCCACTTTCGAGTATATGGATGCCTACGTTGATAGTATTATCAAAGCAGTTGAACTAAATATTCCAGAAATGGAGTCGCTTGTGACCGTTACTTCACCTGGTTTTGGAAACGCATCAACCAACTCTGCGAGAATTACCATCTCTCTTGTAGACCCATCGGAAAGGACGAGATCTCAAGAGGAAATCATGAATGATTTCGGTCCAATTATGTCGAAATATACGGCCGCAAGGGCATCGCTCTCTCAACCTGCAACAATAGGCGGCCGAAGGAGTAGCGGCTTTCCTGTACAATATGTAATTCAGTCTCCAGAATTAGAAAAGTTGAAAGAAAAGTTGCCGGAATTTATCAGGCGCGCACAAGAAGCACCGGAATTTACATTTGTGAATCTGAACTTAAAATTCACTAAGCCAGAGATCACAATAGAAATCGATAGAGAAAAGGCAAGGACTTTAGGGATCTCGGTGAGGGACGTTGCACAAACACTCCAATTGGGATTGGCAGGACAACGTTTTGGCTTCTTTATTCTAGGAGGGAAGCAATATCAAATTATTGGTCAGGTGGAACGTGATAATCGAAATGAGCCTTTGGACTTGAGAACATTATATGTTCGCTCAACCGATGGTAATCTCGTCCAATTAGATAATTTGATTACGTTAGATGAAAGGAGTTCCCCACCGCAGTTGTACCGATTCAATAGATTTGCAGCGGCTACGGTTTCGGCTAGTTTAGCACCAAAAGTAACCACAGGCCAAGGGATAGAGGCCATGGACAGAATTGCCAAAGAAGTGTTAGATGACACATTTACCACAGACTTGGCTGGCGAGTCAAGAGAATTTAGAGACAGTACGAATAGTCTTTATTTTGCTTTTGGTTTCGCATTAGTCCTCATTTATTTAGTGCTTTCGGCACAGTTCGAAAGCTTTATTGATCCACTTATTATTATGTTTACTGTGCCTCTCGCTTTAGCTGGAGCTTTGTTGGTATTGTGGAGGTACGAGGAGTCGCTGAACATATTTAGTCAGATTGGTATCATTATGTTGGTGGGCTTGGTCTCCAAAAATGGGATTTTAATAGTAGAGTTTGCAAATCAACGAAAAGCCCAAGGCTTGAGTGTTAAAGAAGCGGTTCTAGGTGCTTCTAAATCGCGATTCAGACCTATTTTAATGACCTCACTTTCTACTATCCTTGGTATTCTGCCAATCGCCTTGTCTTTAGGCGCAGGGGCAGAAAGCCGCGTTTCCATGGGAATAGCAATTATTGGTGGATTGATTTTTTCTACTCTTTTGACACTTTATGTAATTCCTGCGATCTACACTTACTTTACAAGTAAAAAGAGCAGATTAGCCAGAACAATAACTACCTAATAATGAAGAAAGGACTCACTATTTTGCTTCTATTTGGGCTCTCTTTTAATCTATTTGCCCAGAAAAGCCTTACGTTGAAGGAGGCGGTCCAATTAGGGCTTGAATATAATTTGGCTATTCGAATTTCAGAGAAAATTGCCGAAACAAGTGCTAATAACTCAGCGCTAAGTTATGGAGCCTTACTCCCTACCTTTGGCGTTACCGCGAACAAGTCTTTTAGTGACACAGACGTAACACAACAGCTGGCCAATAGTAATGAAGTCAGGAGAATCAACGATGCTAAAACTAATAATCTTAACCTTTCACCCACTTTAAACTGGACCATTTTCGATGGCTTGGGCATGTTCTATACGAGAGACAGGTTGAAAGTGCTGGCACGAGTGGGAGAAGATGATCTGAAAATTCAAATTGAAAACAGCATTGCTCAAATTTCTAATGCTTTTTATAGAGTTGTTTTAGAAGACGAAAGGGCAAGGGTTTTTCAGAGTGCACTTGACTTAAGCAAGAGAAGACTTGAGCTAGCGAAAACGAGGTATGAGGTGGGCAAGGCATCAAAACTTATCTACTTACAGGCTCAAGTGGATTACAATACTGATTCATCTAATTTTCTGATTCAGCGGGAGTTGATTCATAACGTAAAGATTGAAATGAACCGTTTAATGGGTCAAGGACTAGAGGATGAGTATAAGATCAATGCTGGTTTCGATTTTGATGATTCGATTGTTTTGGATGAAATGTTATCTAAAGCATATTTGAACAACCCGACCGTACTCCGAGCGCAGCGGGATTTAGAGGTGAATTTTTTACAAATGAAGGAAATAAACGCTCAGAAATTTCCAGTCGTCAATGTCAATCTTGGATATACGTATAATGATAGAAACTCTGATGCTGGAGCGGTACTGAGCAATTTATCGACAGGTATTAATTATGGTGTAGGCGCCTCTTTCAGTATTTTCAATGGTTTTGATATTAAGAGAAGGCAGCAGAATGCTAAAATTCAACAGGAACTTACCGAGTTACAAATAGATGATTTAAGGCTGTCCTTAGAATCTGATATTCGCAAAACCTATGGTAATTATCAAAACAGTTTGAGATTGAATCAACTAGAAGAATTGAACTTAGAGGTGGCTAAAGAGAATTATGATATCGCACTAGAGAGATTTAAAGTAGGTAATTCCACACCCATTGAGTTAAGAGAGGCTCAAATCAATCTAATTCAGGCAGAAATAAGAAAGTTACTCTCGCAGTACAATATCAAATTGGCCGAGATTGAGTTGAAAAGGCTAGCAGGATCAAACGTAAATTAATTTTACGCGAAGTTATCAGCGACAATTTTTGCAGACAATAAACACAAAGGAATGCCTCCCCCAGGGTGCACACTGCCTCCACAGAAGTAGAGGTGCTTTATTTTTGTAGAGAAATTGGCATGCCTTAAAAAGGCAGCATACTTATTGTTTGAGCTATTGCCATAAAGAGCACCTTGCGAAGAAGATGTTCTTAGTTCAATACTTCTTGGATCGAGTACATCCTCTACCTCGATAAGTCGTTCAATGTCTTCTCCAAGCTGTTGTGAAAGCTTCTTCAGAATATTGACTCTTGCTTCTTTTATCAATAAGTCCCAATCTTGTCCTTGGTTATTGGGGACATTTATCATTGTAAACCAATTTTGACAGCCCTCTGGAGCATCATCAGCTTTCTTCTTTGCAGTAATGTTGATGTAGACTGTGGGGTCGTCAATGATCGTTCCTTTCTGAAAAATATGTTCGAATTCAGATTTATAATTACTTGAGAAAAAGATATTGTGCAGGTCGAGTTGCTTAAATTCTTTTTTAATTCCCCAATAAAAAATAAGAGCAGAGCTCGATTTAGGCTGGTCAATGATCTTGGTAGGCCTTGGCTGAGATTTCAGCAGCTTTTCATAAGTCCCAACAATGTCCATATTACTGACTATTCTGTCTGCTTTATGGAAACCAAATTTAGTATCTACCCCTTTTGCCGCACCTTCAAAGACTGTTATTTTTTCAACGGGTGTATCAAAGTAGAATTTGACCCCTATCTTTTTGGCTAACTCATAAAGGCTTTTGGTAATGTCATACATGCCTTTTTTTGGAAAATAAGCACCAATGCCAAACTCTAAATGGGGAATGATATTCATTGTGCCCGGTGCTTGGTACGGGTCTGACCCGTTGTAGGTCGCATATCTATTAAAAAGCTGAACTACTTTTTCAGATTTAAACCTTGAGGCGTTTGCTTGGTGCATTGTTCTGCCAAAGTCAAACTTAGTCAATTTGGTATAGCGTTTAATAGCTTCAGCACTTAACCATGTACTCGCCTTGTGCAAAGATTTGTGCATAAAAAGAGGAGCAAGTTCTTCGTACAGGAATTGGCTTTTATCCAATGCTGCTCTAACATTCTTGGCAGGCTCTCCAGTTTTGGTTTCTACTTCTTTAGAGAAGTCCTCTTGGTCCGCAAAGGCCTCGATCTCCGTTCCGTCAGCGTAAAAATATTTGCAAGTGGTCGAGAGCTGTTCGTAATTAAAGTAATCTTTGGCACTTAGCCCACAAAGCTCATAAAGGGATTCTATTTCTTCGGGTAAAGTGAATAATGACGGTCCCGCATCGAACCTATATTTTCCTAATTTGATTTCTGTGAGTTTTCCACCAGGGTAATGGTTGGCTTCGAATACCGAAACAATATGCCCCTTTTTAGTCAGGCGTATCGCACTTGCCATACCGGCAATGCCCGAACCAATTACAATAACGGATTTTCCCATTCTAATGTGTTTCTTAATAAACCATTTCCTGTTTTGCCTAGTAGAGCGAGGTCCTGACGCTAATTCTCACAAGACATACAAAAAGGTGCAGTAGAATGTTTAATATAAACAATATTTTTGTGCACCTTTTGAAAGGTGCGCATGAAAGTTTTAAGAGTATCGGTTTACCGATATCAGTTTACTGTCGAAATCCTTTTTTTCATTAAGTATTTCTTGACTGATCAATTGACCTGTAACAGGCCCTAGAGTAAAGCCAAGCATGGCATGGCCTGTTCCAATTACCAAGTTGGTGTACTTTTCTGTTCTACCGATATAAGGAAGACCGTCAGGTGTGCAGGGCCTTAAACCTGCCCAAGGCGTAATTTGACTAAAATCTTGTTCCTTAAATTGTGGTAAGTAGTTGCTGATAGAGTTAACGATTCCACTTACTCTCAAAGGATTAATGTCTAATTGAGTACCTGCAATTTCCATGGTACCTGCAAAGCGTAAACCATCGAGCATTGGAGTAGTTGCCACCCTTGCCTCTACTAAAATGGAAGGTAACTTGGGTTGAATAACGGGTTCTTTGAGTGTAAAGCTATAGCCTTTACCTGCTTGTAAAGGAATTGAGATGCCAAGACTTTTGGCTAAGATTGGTGACCAAGCGCCTGCCGCTAAAACGTATTCATCGGCAACAAAATCACCCTTGTTAGTTTCCAGTACCGTAATTTTATCATTCGCCTTTTTTGCGCCTGTAAATTCAGTGTTGAAGTTAATTTTAACCCCTTTTGCTATCAAGCGGTTTTTTAATGCTGTCATGAAAACAGCAGGGGTCATCCAAGCATCACATTTGAATAATACTGAACCCTCGATGTCTAATGTTACTCCTGGCTCGAGTTTTTCGGTTTCTTCGCGAGTTAAAACGGATGCATCTAGATGCAGCGCATTAGCCATTTCTGCGACTTCGATTTCATGATGTAAAGCTGATTTTGTTTTACAAAGCATTAATAAACCAGCATCAGAATAGCCAGCCTTGATATTTTCTTCTGAAAGAATTTGTTCGTAGTATTTTTTGCTAAGTAGGGTTAATTGGCTCAATACTGGCACTGCGGCATCAACTCGAGCCTTCGTTGAGGCTTTCTTGAAAAGTAAACCCCATCGGATCAGGTCGGCATTTAACCTAGGTTTGATATAAAATGGGCTTTCTGGATTTAACATCCATTTTAGTCCTTGGCTAATAATACCTGGTGAAGCCAACGGAACCATATGGCTCGGAGAAATATACCCTGCATTACCATAAGAACAGTTGTTGGTCCCATCCGTATTGTCAATTACAGTGACTTCAATGCCTTTTTTTTGAAGGTAATAGGCCGTGCAAAGTCCAACAATACCAGCACCTACCACGATGACTTTTTTATTGCTCATAGCTCAAATTACTGAAAATCCGAATGCATAGGGATCGCCTTCATCAATGACAATTGTGTTGTAACCGGTGATCTTTGCCCAGCCTTCAATACTAGGGATAATTGCCGAATTTTCACCCACCTTGGTGTGCTCTTCTATTCGCCCAATAAACTGGCTACCAATGATGCTTTCATGTACAAAATCATCACCCTTTTTAAGCTTGCCTTTTGCTACCCATTGCGCCATTCGAGCTGATGTTCCCGTGCCACAAGGGGATCTGTCAATGGCTTTTTCACCATAAAAAACAGCGTTACGGGCGGTTGAATTAGGTTGTGTAGGGATTCCTGTCCAAAGTACGTGTGAGAGGCCAGAGATGGTCGGGTCTTCTGGGTGGTTGAACTGATAATGTATGTTCATGTACTCCCTGATTGTTCTGCTGGCCCCTATGATTTCTAAGGCTGAATGATCAGCTAAGTCATTGTAGTTTTCCTGTGGATCGACAATGGCGTAGAAATTTCCTCCATAAGCCACGTCAACGATGAGTTCCCCAAATTGGCTGCATACTACTTTCAGGTTTTCTGCGGCTAGAAAAGAGGGGATATTGATGAGCTTGACTGAGGTTACTTTTTTGCCTTCTTGCTTGTAATCTATTTTGACCAAGCCAGCTGGCGTCTCTAACCGAAGTTTTCCCTGTACTTTAGGCTGAACTAGCCCCTCTTCTATCATAATTGTTACCGTACCAATAGTGCCATGCCCACACATTGGCAAGCAGCCGCTGGTTTCTATAAAGAGTACTCCAATATCGTTTTCAGGATCGGAGGGTGGATAAAGAATGCTGCCTGACATCATATCGTGCCCTCGTGGCTCGAACATCAAACCTCTTCGAATCCAATCGAATTCACGAAGAAAGTGCTGTCGTTTTTCACTCATATTGGCGCCTTCCAGTAGGGGGGCACCACCAGCCACTAAACGCACAGGGTTGCCGCAGGTATGGGCATCAATGCAGAAGAAACGTTTACTTTTCAAGCGTAGGTTTGGGTTAAGATTATTCTTTGTTTTCTGACTCGGCAATGTATTTATCAATTACTTTTTCGAGCAATGGTAAAGTCAAAGTACCTTGAGAAAGCACTGCATTATGGAATTCTCTTATGTTGAAGTTTCCTCCTAAGGCTGCTTCGGTTCTCTTTCTTAATTCTTTGATTTTCAATTCTCCTATTTTATAAGAAAGGGCTTGCCCCGGCCATGAAATATAACGGTCGGTTTCAGTTGTGCATTCATGGATAGAGAGCGCGGTATGATCTGCCAAGTAATCGATAACCTCTTGTCGAGACCAGCCATAAGCATGAATCCCTGTGTCAACGACCAATCGGCATGCACGCCACATTTCATAAGTCAGCCTTCCAAAGTCATCATAAGGGGTTTCGTACATCCCCATTTCAATCCCTAAGAATTCTGAATACAAGCCCCAGCCTTCACCAAAAGCAGAGATGTACATATTGTTCCTGAACCTCGGCATGTCCTCTAATTCTTGCGTAAGCGCAGCTTGTAAATGATGGCCAGGCACTGCTTCGTGTAAAGTGAGCGAAGGCATCACATAAAGCGGACGGCTAGGCAAGTTGTAAGTGTTGACCCAATATTCTCCGGCACGAGTACCATTGATATTGGCACCAGAATACCTGCCTCCAGTGTATTTAGGGGCTAAATGTGGGGCAACGGGCTCCACAGTATAGGGCTGACGTGGTAACTTGTTGAATAATGCTGGAAGTTGACCATCTGCTTTTTTAGATAAATAGGCGGCATACATTAAAAGCTCTTGACCAGTTTTTGGATAAAACTGAGGGTCAGTTCTTAAGAATTGAATGAATTCTCTGCGAGTACCCTTGAAGCCAGATTGGTCTTTTACTGTTTCCATTTCTGCTTTGATGCGATCGACTTCACTCAGGCCCAGCTCGTGAATCTCTTTGACAGAAATATTTAAGGTAGAGAAATGATTAGCGCGTACTTGGTAATATTCTTCACCATTAGGCCAATGTGATGCACCAATGTCGTCTGGGGCATTGGGTAAATATTCTTTATCGAAAAAGTCTTTGATCAATTGATAGCCAGCCAAAGCACCATGCGCTACGGCTGCGTTTCCTTCCTCTAATATTCTCGATTTTTCTTCGGCTGAAAAATGTGCTGGAATGTCTTTAAAAGGACTGTAGAAGCTGCTTTCTGATATCTTCTCAACAAGATGGGTTTCGTAAGTCACTTCATAACCAGCCAAAATCGCTTTAGGTTGAGCGATGCCAATGGCCAATCCTTTTCGCATTAAATCGATATGCTGCTGGGCATAATCAGGGAAAGCTTTTAGATTCCTAATGTACCGATCGTAATCTTCTACCTTATTAAATTGAAAGCGATTTGGTTGGCCTACAAAACTGATGTGGAAGCCTGCGTCTACCAAAATTGGGTTCAAATAGGCTTTGTATTTATACTCATCAACATCCTCTTGCAATCGATAAGTCATCAATTCTATGCTGATCTCATTTGAGAAAGTAAGGCCATTTGTGTCCAAGGCTTTTAGTCGCTGAATCATACTATCCGAAAAGCTTGCCCTTTTGGCGAAGTCCTCTTCGGTATATCGTCCAAGTGGAAATTGTTCTCTTTCCTCTGTTGTCAAGGGCTCAAAGGCAGCGATATCGGCTAAGATTTGAGCCAATGAATCAGTCTTCTGTTCACATGAAAAAACAAAAAGCAGGGCCAATAGTGGGATAAACTTTCTCATTGGTTAATCTTTAGTAATAGAATTGTCAACGAGTCTCCAAATACCAAGTGGGTTACTTTCTTTTAAGGCCTGAGGCAATAACTCATCAGGCCAGCCTTGAAAACTCATTGGACGAGTAAATCGATAAATAGCATCCTTGCCTACAGAGGTGAACTTGCTATCAGAGCTCGATGGATAAGGCCCTCCATGGTGCATGGCATTACAAACTTCTACGCCAGTAGGCATCGCATTAAAAATGAGTCGACCTACCTTTTGTTTTAAAGCGGAAACAATTGATTCATGCTCTTTTAGATCGTCCTTTGTGGCCAATAATGAACCTGTAAGTTGACCTTGTAGTGCTTCCACCACCAATTCCATTTCGCGAGTATCTTTGCAAATAACCAGCAACGAGAATGGGCCAAATACTTCTTCGTGAAGTTTAGGGTTGGCGATAAAACTTTGAGCATCTACACTTGCCGCCAAAGCGGCAACCTTATTTTCTTCATTTGGACTGCTATGGCCAATTGACTTTACACCTTTTTGACTGAGTGCTTCAGTGCTAAAGTGACCATAACCTTGCGCTATTTTCTCATTCAGCATGGTGCCCGCTGGAGTGGCAGCAATGGCGTTGGCCAAATCGGATGAGAACTGAGTTAAGGCATCTGATTGAATGGCAATTAACAAGCCTGGGTTGGTACAAAATTGGCCAACACCAAGGGTTATTGATCCGGCTATCGTTGAAGCCAGTCCTCCTGGGTCATTTTTTAACTTATTAGGAAGTATGAAAACAGGGTTGATACTTCCCATTTCAGCATAAACGGGAATTGGTTCTGGTCGCTGATTCGCTAAATCAAAAAGTGATTTCCCACCTTTGAAAGAGCCAGTAAAGCCGACTGCCTTTACCATTGGATGCTTTACCAGTTGTTGACCTACTGGAATTCCGCCATTGACCATTGAAAAAACGCCATCAGGCATATTGGTTTTTTCGGCAGCTTTCAGAATCGCTTGGCTTACCAAATCATTGGTGCCCAAATGAGATTCGTGCCCTTTGACAATCACTGGATTTCCTGCGGCAAGTGCCGAAGCAGTGTCTCCACCAGCCGTAGAAAAGGCCAAAGGGAAATTACTTGCTCCGAAGATGACTACAGGCCCAATCGGAATCTGCATTTTCCTTAGATCGGGTTTGGGTGCGGGGCTTCTGTCTGGAATGGCGGTGTCAATGATGGCGTTTACCCAAGTGCCTTCGCGAAGTAAATTCGCAAACATCTTCAATTGGTTACAGGTTCTGCCTTGCTCCCCTTCAATTCTGCCTATTGGTAAACCTGTTTCGCTCGATGCTCTTTTAACGAGTTCATCGCCTAAAGCCATTATTTCGTCCGCAATTGAATCTAAAAACTCAGCCCTTTGATGGCCAGATAATTCTTGATAAGTAGAAAAGGCTGAATGTGCTTTTTTTACAGCAGCATCAATCTCTAGCTCGGTTGCTACTATAAACTCACCCGAAAGAGTCGAATTGTCACGAGGGTCGAAGGCCGTAAGTTGTATGTTCCCTTTTGCCGATGCTGTTTTTCCAATGAAGTTGGTTCCTTTGATCATGCTATAAATTTAAGTAATCTGGTAGCGTAGGTCTGTTTTTCAAACCTGTTGCTATCAATTTTAAAACATGGGCCCTTTCTTCCCCAATTAAGGGTAATCTTGGTGCTCTTACATTTTCGGTGCCTATGCCCGTGGCAACTTCCGCCAATTTTATATTCTGTACTAATTTGGCATTAATATCAAGCTCCAGCAATGGTAAAAACCAACGATAGATGCGCAATGCTTCTTCATACCTACCTGCTTTCTGAAGTCTATAGATAGCCACCGTTTCTTTTGGGAAAGCGCAAACTAAGCCTGCCACCCAGCCATTGGCGCCCATAAAAAGACTTTCTAACGCCAAAGTATCTACTCCAGAAAGTATTTTGAAACGATCACCGAATCGAGTGATCATTCTTGTTATGTTGGAAATATCCCTGGTCGATTCCTTTACCGCCTGAATATTATCGCAGTCTGCCAGTTGCTCAAACATGTCTAGGGTGACTTCGATTTTATAATCGATCGGGTTATTGTAAACCATGATTGGAAGGTCCGTTGAGTTAGCAACTGCCTTAAAATAGGTTACGGTTTCATGATCATCCGCTTTGTAACGCATGGGAGGAAGCATCATCAATCCGCTAGCACCATTCTTTTGTGCTTTTTCTGCTGCGAGTATTGCGCCTTTGGTAGTTTGCTCAGCGATGTTCATCACCACAGGAACTTGGCCATTGACCATGGCCACAGTAGCACTTACTAGTTCGTCTTTTTCGGCCTCCATCAAAGAGCTGGATTCGCCCAAAGTGCCACCAAGAATAATGCCGTCAACCCCAGCTGCTAACTGCGCTTGAATGTTCACTTCGCACATCTTTAAATCCAACTTGTCATCAGCGGTGAATTTTGTGGTTACTGCGGGATATACTCCCTGCCATGCTACTTTCATCTTTCAATTTTTAATAAAATTAGCCAAACTGTTAGGGCATTGCTTCGCAGATTTTAACCAATACTAATAGTATGTTTGCCTTTAATTCTATTTATTGAGCATTGTTAGTATAAATAATACGAGTGAAAGTCTTACCCTTTCGAATACCCAAGACAGAAGAATCGTCACTTCATCTTCAAATTGATGATGAAGTTTACTTCTATGATAAGCTTCATCAACATCCCGAAGCGCAATTGACATGGATCATTGAGGGTGAAGGCACGCTGATTCACGGTGATTATTTAGGGAGTTTTAAATCAGGGGAAGTCTATTTAATGGGCTCCAACGTGCCGCATGTTTTTCGATCTGATAAGCGTTATTATCAAGAGAATGATCGGGTACTTTCTCAATCTATTTTTTTTAGGCTAGATCAGTTGCGAGAGGCAGCCAAGGTTTTTCCAGAACTCAAATCACTTTTAAAGGATTTAGCTGAAGGAGATCGAGGACTTAAGGTCGAAGATGCATCAGCCTCAAGCATTCTGAGCTATTTTAAGCTTGTTTTTGAAGAAGAGGGAGTAAAGCGTTTGGCTGCTTTTTTTGATTTGTTGGCGGCCTTAGCGGGTGCTGAGGTAGTGCAATATTTGAATGATTTGCCTCAGAAATCAATCAAAGAGGTGGAGGGGAAGCGACTTGATGATATCTTCCGGTTTACATTAGAAAATTTCGGAAGGCGCATTACTTTAGAAGAGGTGGCCGAGGTAGCCAACATGAATAAAGCTTCCTTTTGCAGGTATTTTAAGCAGCATACGCGCAAGCGTTACGTTGATTTTTTGAACGAATATAGAGTAAACCAAGCCACTAAACTCTTGCTAAGCAAAGACAAACCAATTGCTCAAATATGTTTTGAGGTAGGCTTCAATAACCTATCAAATTTCAACAGAACCTTTAAGCAAATCACAGGCAAGACCCCGAGGGAGGTAACCTATTGATCTCTACAAATATGGAATCAGATTCCATATTTGTAAAGAATTCTAAAGCATTTCCACAATCTCTTCAAAATTAAGCGCTTCCCAATTTTCTTCAATGTCAGGTTGCATAAGCACTTTGTCCATAATGGCCTGTTGTTTTTTACCCATTGCTAAAGCTTCGGAATAACGGAAGTCGCTAAAGGTGGTCATTGAGTAGAGAGGTACCCATTTTTCTGGGTAAAGCGCATTGATTTTCTGCTCTATTTTTTTCTGAAGAATAAACGTCTCATCGGCTACTTTATCGCGCATTTCAATAAAGTTGTACAATGCCAAATCGGCAATGGCATTGCCATCAGGGATTCTCAAGGCTTCGTATTCACGTAGTAATTCTGAATTAATAGCGCCATGTTTCTCTAATAATTGATTGAAAACGAAGCAATCTTCGAAACCAGCATTCATTCCTTGGCCATAAAAAGGAACAAGTGCGTGTGCAGAATCGCCAATTAGAGCAGTTTTCCCTTTTACCCAAGGTTTACACCGGGTTGTAATTAAGCTAGAAGTTGGGTTGTCAAAAAATTCCGTCTTCAGGTCGGGTAGGAGCGGAAGCGTATCTTTGAATTTTTCTTCAAAAAAGGCGGTCACCTCAGTTTCCGTTTTTAAGGATTCGAATGATATTTTCCCTTCGAATGGAAAGAATAGGGTACAGGTAAAGCTCTTGTCTAAGTTGGGCAAGGCGATCAACATATACTCTCCTCTTGGCCAAATATGCAATGCTTTTGGGTCTATAGCGAAATCGCCATCACTTGTAGCAGGCATGGTGAGTTCTTTATAACCAGCTGAAATGTATTCTTGAGAGAAGTTAAATCTATCTGTTTTCTGCATAGCAGAGCGCAATACGGAGAAAGCCCCATCAGCTCCAAAAATAAAATCGGCAGTTACCGATATACCATTTTCGAAACTGGCCGTGGCTGTATCAAAATCAACCTCAAGGCATTTATGTTCGAAATGTACTTTAACACCATGGGCCTCAGCCTCTGTCATTAACAATTCATTCAACCCACCCCTGGAAACAGAATTAATGAATTGTCCTTCTTTTCCGTAAGGTTGGAAACTGAGGTTCCCTTCCAAGTCATGAATCATTCGACCGGGCATTGGGATACAGTTTTGCTGCACTTTTTCTTTAATGCCTACTGCGTCCAACGCTTTGAGTCCTCTGTGGCTTAAAGCTAAATTGATGGACCGTCCGCCAGCGGCACCTGCTTTGCGCATGTCGTTCCTGCGCTCATAAATGGAAACTTCGTAACCCTTCTTGGCTAAGAATAATGAAAGCAAGGAGCCGACTAGTCCAGCGCCAAGGATTGTGATTTTTTGACCAGAAGTTTCCATAATCTCTCGTTTATAAATTTTTGCGAAGTATGTCTACAAATTGATAGACATCTTCAAAAGTATTGTAAAGTGGAACGGGTGCGACACGGATAACATTGGGCTCTCGCCAATCTGCTATTACGCCAGCCGCTGAAAGTGCTTCGAATAACCTGCGTCCATCTTTATGGAAGAAGATAGATAATTGACAACCTCTTTCTTCAGGATTTGAAGGGGTCAAGATTTCAAAAAGCTGATCTTCTCCACTTAATTGGTTCATTAAAAACTCTAGATAGCCTGTTAAGTTCAAGCTTTTAGCCCTGAGCGCTTCCATTCCTGCTTCGTCATGGATTTCTAAAGAAGCTAAATGTGCCGCTGTTGAAATTACGTTGGCATTACTTAATTGCCATCCATCTGCCCCAGCCATCGGAATGAAGCCTTTCTTCATTAAGAATCTTTCTTTCTCATCATGTCCCCACCAACCTGCAAAACGGTTCAACGATTTATCGTTGGCATATCTTTCATTAATAAACACGCCTGATACATTGCCAGGGCCAGAATTAAGGTATTTGTAGGAACACCAAGTAGCAAAGTCAACATTCCAATCATGAAGTTGAAGTGGAACGTTGCCAACAGCATGGGCTAAATCAAAACCTACAATGGCACCAACGCTATGGCCAGCCACAGTAATTGATTTCATGTCGAAAAGCTGACCAGTATAGTACTGCAAGCCACCTATTAAAACCAGGGCGAGTTCATCTCCTGTGGTTTTAATCGTATTGAGGATGTCTTCTGTTCTTAAAGTATTTTCTCCTGCTCTTGGGCTTACTTCGATTAATGCCTCATCTGGCTCATGCCCATGAAATTTGAGCTGTGTTTCGAACATGTATTGATCAGAAGGGAAGGCGCCAGCTTCGCAAATAATCTTAAATCTGGTTTTGGTAGGCTGATAGAAACTTACCATCAATAAGTGAAGGTTGACCGTGAGGTTATTCATAGTCACCACTTCGATAGGTTTCGCCCCTACAATTTTCGCTAGTGCCTCTTTGCTAAATTTATGGTAATTGATCCAAGGCCTTTTGACATCAGCGAAATGGCCTTCAACCCCCAAAGTCTCCCAGTTTTTCATTTCCTCTTCCACAAATTTTCGAGCTGATTTAGGCTGAAGACCAAGAGAATTACCTGTGAAGTATAAACTGTCTTTTCCACTCACTTGCGGGATGTAGAATTGATTGCGATAATCCTTCAAAGGATCTTGTGCGTCTTGTGCTTTTGCAAAAGCTAAATTGTTTTGATAATTCATTAAAATAAACTGGTTTGCATCATGCCCGGTAGGCTGTTTTCATGTTTTAAAAGCCATTCTTTCTTATCTAGTCCTCCTGCATATCCAGTAAGACTACCGTCTGTACTGATTACACGATGACAAGGGATAATTATAACGATTGGGTTTTTACCATTGGCAGACCCAACGGCCCTGATCTTTTTTACATCACCTAAGGTAATAGACTGTTTTGCATAGGTGGTTGTTTTGCCGAAGGGGATTTTTAGAAGTTCCTGCCACACCTCTCTTTGGAAATCTGTGCCTTCGGCAGCCACTGGAATGTTGAATTGTGTTCTCGTTCCTTTGAAATATTCTAATAGCTGTTTTTTGCATTTACGAACGACTAAGGGCATAACACCCTCGCTTTCTTCTCCTTTTACTGTTACAAATGCAACCATTTTAATGGCGTTGGAATCTCCTGCAACTTTAATGACTCCAAGAGGGGAGTCCATGTATGTGATAGCGGTATTTTTCAAGGCTTAGTCTAAAAATTGTGTTTTTGGTAAATTTAACCATTCTAATGTGGCATTGCAGAATACATCATCGATCACCTCATCAGATAAATTCATTTCTTTCAAGTAGGCACCAATTTCTAAATCGCCCAGCGGAAAGGGGTAATCTGAACCCAAGGTTATTCTTTTCGATCCCTGCATTTCTAAAATGTATTTCATCATCAGCGGATCATGCGTGATAGAGTCTACCCAAAACTTACCAATATATTCGCGTGGATTCACTGGGTTATCTAAAGCGACTAAGTCGGGGCGGCATTTAAAACCATGTTCTATTCTTCCAATGGTGGGTAGAAATGAACCACCCGCATGCGAAAAGTTAAATCTCAGCTTCGGTAAACGCTCTAGAACGCCTCCGAAAATTAATGAACAAGCAGCCCTCGATGTTTCAGCGGGCATACCAACAAGCCAAGGTAACCAATAGCGTTCCATGCTTCCGAATCCCATCATGTTCCAAGGGTGGATCATTACGGCCATGTCTAGTTTTTCACAAGCCTCGAAAATAGGGAAGAACCTGTCGCTACCTAAATTTTTATCGTTGATGTTTGATCCGATTTGAATCCCCGGAAGGTGAAGCTCTTTTTTACAGCGCTCTAATTCTTTAATGGCTAGGTTTTCATCTTGCATTGGGATAGTTGCCAAGCCGATATAATTTTTGGGATAAAGATTACAGATCTCAGCAATGTGATCATTCAAATATCGACTGACCTCAAGCCCATCTTCTGGCTTAGCATTGTATGAAAACATGACTGGGATAGTCGAGATCACTTGCACCTGGGTGTCGTATTGAGCGTACTCTTCGATCCTGACTTTTGGGTCCCAACAGTTTGACTGAATCTCTCGAAAAAATTTATTCCCTTTCATCATCATTGCGGCTCCCTCTTTATGATGGTGGAGGTTGATGAAATCACCATAGCCAAATTTATCTGTCCATTTCGGCAGATGATCGGGTATGATGTGGGTGTGCATGTCTATTTTTAAGTTGGTCATTAGTTGACTAGTGAATTAGCAATTGGTTAGTTTGTGAATTTAAATTGGTCGGTTATATATTTGATATAAGCATTGAGTGATTTGTGAAGTTGGTCTATTTCGGTTACAAGTCAGTCAAATTTAACTTGGCTTATAAGGTTTCTTCGATGCGCTTTTGTTATCCAATTTTTAGTTTCGACAAGTGAGCCTCTAGAATAATAACAAAAATTCTTATTCTCTTTAAAAAAGAAACGACCATGTCCTGCTGCAATATTTGCACTTACTGAATCTACGTTTCTAACGAGTTGTTTGCCAATGGTATCTTTTGCGAAATAGTCCCAATTTTCAACAATTAACCAAATGGAATCGCCCAGTTTATTAGCCTGATTGTAAATGTTTAAATCTTCTAGTGTCATCCTCTTTTATTAATTTCGAATTCACTAATTCACTATTTTATCAATTTACTATTCCACAAACCGAGGATCAGCCTCCATCACAGTTCCGCAGCTTTTGCAAGTACGCATTTCTTCTGAACCATAAAATTCTTTGAATCTAGGTAGAAAATCCTTTTCAATATTGGTCAGGTCAAAATAGGTATCATGGAGTTTGGTATTGCAATTATCACAAAACCACATCAGGCCATCTTTGTGCTCTGCTTTGCGGACTCTCTCTATGACCAAGCCAATGGAACCTTCAGATCGAATAGGAGAGTGTGGTACTTTTGGTGGATGTAGGTACATGTCGCCTGGTCCTAAGGGGATATCTACCGCCTCACCCTCTTCTTGAATTCTAACAGTAATGTTTCCCTCAAGCTGATAAAAGAGTTCTTCAGTTTCGTTATAATGATAATCTTTTCTCGCGTTCGGTCCAGCAACTATCATTACGATGTAATCAGTACCTTCAGGATAGAGGTTTTTATTGCCAACAGGTGGTTTTAAAATCGCTCTATTTTCGTCAATCCATTTTTGGAGGTTAAAAGGTCTTTTTATTGCCATGACTCTTTGATCTAATTTAAGCCCAATTTACCAAAATTCAGGACAGGCCTCTAATTGATTTTTATAACTTTACTAGCTAAAGAAAAGAGCATGGATTTAAACTTAGTTGGCAAAAGCGCATTGGTTTGTGGTAGTACGCAAGGAATTGGCAAAGCGGTAGCAGAAGAATTGGCCTCGCTTGGGGCATCTGTTACGTTACTCGCCAGAAATGAATCAAAGCTGAAGGAGGTTCTGGAAGGGCTAAGTAGTGATAATAGTCAAAATCATCAATATTTAGTGGCTGATTTTTCTCAACCTGATAACCTTAAATCTATCATTGAAAGTCATGTTGAAAAGAACACTTATCATATTCTCATCAACAATACAGGGGGGCCACCAGCAGGCCAAGCCATAACTTCTGAGTTGGATGCCTTCAGAAGGGCATTCGAACAGCATTTAATTGGTAATCAAATTTTAGTTCAGGCACTAGTAAAAGGAATGAAGCACAATACTTATGGCCGCATTATTAATATCATTTCTACATCCGTCAAACTACCAATCTCTGGTTTAGGCGTTTCGAATACGATTCGGGGGGCGGTGGCGAATTGGTCGAAAACCTTGGCTGGTGAATTAGGTCAATTTGGGATCACTGTGAATAACGTATTGCCTGGCGCAACTTCCACTCAGAGACTCAGCTCAATTATTGAGAATAAAGCGAGTAAGTTGAATAAGTCGGTAGAAGAAGTGGAGGAAGAAATGAAAAAAGAAATTCCTGCTCGAAGATTTGCTGATGCTGCCGAGGTGGCTGCTGCTGTCGCTTTTTTGGCGACTCCAGCGGCAGGTTATATCAATGGAATTAACTTGCCTGTTGATGGCGGAAGAACAGGTTGCTTGTAAATTAAAGGCATGGAAAGAATTCTGAACTATATAAATGGCGACTTAGTTGGGCCGGTATCAGGTGATTATTTAGATAACATCGATCCTTCAAGAGGGGAGAAGTACAGTGAAATTCCTGATTCCGATCACAAGGATGTCCAAAAGGCAACAATAGCCGCTAAAGCTGCTTTTCCAGCTTGGGCTGCCACACCTCGCGAAGAGCGGTCTAGGCTTTTGCTTAAGATTGCTCACTTGATAGAAGCTAATCTTGAGATGCTTGCTCAAGCAGAATCAAAAGACAATGGCAAGCCGATAAAACTAGCCATGCGGGTAGATATCCCTAGAGCTTCCGCCAACTTTAGTTTCTTTGCGACAGCCATTTTACATGAATCGAGTGATTTTCACAGAACAGATGATACCACAATTAATTATACCGATAAAAGTCCAATAGGGGTCGCAGGCTGTATTTCCCCTTGGAATTTACCCCTTTATCTCTTTACATGGAAAATTGCACCCGCCTTAGCGGCAGGAAATACGGTGGTGGCTAAGCCTTCGGAGATTACACCAATGACGGCTTACTTGCTTTCTAAGCTGTGTATCGAAGCCGGTCTACCCAAGGGAGTCCTTAATATAGTGCATGGACTTGGGCCAAAAGTAGGTCAGGCAATTAGCGAACACCCAGATATCCCAATCATTTCCTTTACCGGAGGAACAGCGACAGGAAAACAGATCGCTGCCACTGCAGCACCCATGTTCAAAAAGCTCTCATTAGAACTTGGGGGTAAAAATCCCAATATCATTTTTGCCGATTGTGATTTTGAGGAGGCTTTAAAAACTACAGTGCAATCAAGTTTTGCTAACCAAGGGCAAATTTGTCTTTGTGGCTCAAGAATTTTTGTAGAAAGATTGATTTATAACCGATTTAGAGATGCTTTTGTAGAGAAAGTAAAGCGTTTGAAGGTAGGCAACCCTTCCGATGAAACCTCTAACCTTGGGGCGGTGGTATCTCAAGGTCATATGGAAAAGGTGCTTGGTTATATTGATTTAGCCAAAGCGGAAGGTGGGACCGTTTTAGCAGGCGGTAGGCAGGTTCATCTTTCGGGAGAATTCTCAGGAGGGTATTACATAGCGCCAACCGTGATTGAAGGTTTGGAATACAATTGTCGCACTAACCAGGAGGAGGTTTTTGGGCCAGTAGTTACAATAATGCCTTTTGATAGCGAAGAGGAGGTGCTTATGATGGCTAATAGCACGCAATATGGTTTGGCTGCCACAGTTTGGACTCAGAATTTAAAAACAGCTAATCGGGT
>JBLIES010000009.1:0-38240 GCA_047633135.1 Roseivirga sp. | reverse complement strand
CTATTTTCCCTGCTATTATTTTTCTTTTTACACTCACTCCATTCATTCAAACATTCTTTCCAGAGCTTACCAATGCTGAAATCATTGGATTTCTTGAAAATATTCTGCCAGCCAATCTTTATGAGACTGCGGAAACCACAATTCTCGATATTATAGGAAAGCCGCGAGGGGGCTTGCTTTCTTTCGGTTTCATTTTAACATTAATATTATCAACCAATGGCATGGCTTCTTTAATGGGAGCCTTTAACGCATGCTATAAGACCATAGAAACAAGGGGTTTTTTATCCCTCAGGTTAACCGCAACGGGGCTCATTATTATTCTATCAGTCTCATTCATCAGTTCCATCGCGCTTTTAATTGTCGGACAACAGTTAATTACAGACTCAGAAATAAGGTCGATTATTAACGATACTATTTCAGTCGACCTTCTTTTTATTTTAAGATTCTTTGTTCTTTATATCATTTTCCAATTTGCCATTTCATCCATATACTATTTCGCTCCAGCGATTCATGAAAAATGGCATTTCTTAAGTTTAGGTTCAGTTTTCTCATCGCTGGCCATTATCATCGCATCCTTCGGCTTTTCATATTATGTCAATAACTTCGGAAATTACAATAAGCTTTATGGCTCGATAGGCGTCTTGCTAGTGTTTATGTTATGGCTATTCATTATTTCTCTCATTCTTTTAGTTGGTTTTGAGATGAATGCAGCGATTCATAAGGCTAAAATGGATATTCGAGAATTAAATGAAGAATAATTTTGCAATAGATGTTTGCAGAAATAAAATTACAGTTATCTTTGCATTCCCAAATAGGGTAACACAATTAGAGGAGTGGCAGAGCGGTCGAATGCGGCGGTCTTGAAAACCGTTGTACTGCAAGGTACCGGGGGTTCGAATCCCTCCTCCTCTGCACTATTAATGGTCCGTTCGTCTAGGGGTTAGGACACTGGGTTTTCATCTCAGCAACAGGGGTTCGATTCCCCTACGGACTACGTAAAAAGGCTCAGCAATGCTGAGCCTTTTTTTATTTACCTAAGTGAATGTGACGAAATCGAAGTGCTGATTATGTACTAGTAAAGGTACTCAAGGGCCACAATATCAAATGGACCAAATTCTCCATCTTCATTGGCGCTAAAGCAAGAAAGCATCACAGAATTCGCATCAAAACCAGAAGGTGTGCCAGGGATGAGAATTGCGCCTACTCCGCCAGCTCCTTCATTTCCACCTGTGCCGCATGAAAGCGATCTATTGAAGTAATCAGTATGTCGCATACCAAGTGAATGGCCAATCTCGTGGGTGATCACATGCTCTGTCGTATTTGTGCCATAACTACTCGTCCCTGATTGGATTTGTACGTACTGGTATGGGTTTCCATTAGTAGGGAATCCTGCAGAACCACCACCACCGCCAGTTACTTTATAGACCACTATGTCGTATGACTGATAGTTACTGGTTCCAAATGTAAGTGTGAAGTTCAACCCTATATTGAGCGCATTGTAGTTGTCAATAGACCATTGTAGCGCGGTGCGCATGGTAGAGTTAAGAGCGTTGCTACCACCAGTGTAACCAATGACGTTGATCGTTCTAGGCCCACTTACCAAGTTAGTAGTACGGTATTGTTCTCCGACAGCACCTTTGTGTGATATATCACTGCCTAACATCGCCAACAAATTCTCTGGAGATATGATGATATCATTCTCTAGCACATACTTTCCACCTTCATATTCAGGGTCAAGCAACTCAAGGTCATCCGTCATCCTAATGTCACTGACATCAAAGCCTAACTCTACAAATTTATCTTTTACAGATTGATTAATTTCTAACGTTTCTTCAATCATGGGTATTGACTCCTGATCTTGACAAGAAACATACAACAACAACGACATCATAATGGCCAGTGAGCTAATGAATTTATATTTTACGTTTTTCATGTTTGGTTTAATTTAATTAAGATTAATAAAATGCATCACTATTGATCATTTATTAATTAATATTAACCTATTAATAAATACTAAAAAAGGAACGGTTGTGCAAAGCCCTTTTGAGTATTTAAACAGCCCTATTACTCATGTCTAAATAAATTATATAGCGTAATTTTATCCTCATATCTTAATAAATTTAAGAATCGGTAAAAACAAAATCACCTCGTGTTGAATAAATATTATCCCTACATTCTTATTATGCTTTTCTTCTGCGCAGAAGCTAGCGCTCAAAATACCCTAGGTGCCAATAAATGGTCAGACTTTGTGATTTCTGGCGTTGATTTTAAAGCCTCGTTCGAGGTATTGGACACGAGTTTGTATTATTTAGCCAAGTCCGAAGATGAGTCAAGCCAAAAATTAACCCGTGCAGCCAACATTCAAGTGGTAAGAAAACTAGATGCCTACACTAACATCATAAAGTTCAAGAGTTTCAGCCCAGCCATGGTTGAATCAATAAAGCTCTATAAGACTAATGACCAATGGAAGGTATCTCCCAACATTCAAGACTCGACTCTTGACCAAGGATTCATCAGCTATTTTATCAAAACATCTACTCAAGACGAGCTCATCAATTTAATTAATACCCAAGGCTATTCTTTCAATGCTATCAGTAAAAACCTGATTCAACTCTTCTGCCCAGCAGAGTTCCTTACAAAGATTATAGCCTTACCCTCTGTGAATTATGTCGGTAAAGAATCTGTTTTTACTAAAATAGAAAGTACGGTTCTGGATTTGAACTTAGTCCCCAATGGGGTAACGAAGGTCCATCATGAATACCCCAACTTAACTGGCGAAGGCTTGACATTATCAATAAAAGAAGGTTTATACAACCTTTCTGATATTGACCTGAGAGGACGGCATATACCATCGAAGCTACAAGCTGAGGTAACTAACAATCATTCAACCGATATGGCAACCATTGCGGCCGGAGCGGGGAATAGTTCTCCGAATGGTAAAGGAGTTGCAACAGGAGCAAACATTACCTCATCAGATTTTTCAAATATATTCCCTGATCGAAGCGAGAATTTTGAAATGCTCAATGCATGGGTACAGAACCATTCTTATGGCACCGAGATTGAAAACTTTTATGGGATACTAGCGCAGGCATATGACCAAAGCACCAACAGCAATCCTAAATTATTGCATCTATTTTCTGTCGGAAATCAAGGAGAGCAAACAAACACATCAGGGAAGTATCAAGCCCTGAAAGGCTTCGCCACCCTCACTGGAAATTATAAAATGTCCAAAAATACGCTAAGTATTGGCTCTGTCGATACTGTAGGTAGGCCGATAAACTTTGTGAGTAGAGGGCCCGCTTATGACGGTAGAATAAAGCCAGAATTGGTCAGTTATAGTGTGAACGGATCTTCAAACTCTACCGCTTTAGTATCGGGCATGGCACTCTTACTTCAACAGCAATATCAAAATCAGTTTCAACAATTACCACCATCAGCCTTGATAAAAGCACTTTTAATCAACAGCGCTGAAGACGTTGCAGCTGTTGGCATAGACTACACAACAGGTTTCGGCAACCTTAACGCTTTTCGTACTCTAGAAAACATGAAAGCCAATCAATTCTTTTCTGGAGAAGTTTCAGAAGGAGATATGAAAGAATTTGATGTTGACATTCCTGTAGGGGTAAGCAACATAAAAGTAACCTTAGTTTGGAATGACCCAGCGGCTGAGGTCAATGCAAATATTGCATTAGTCAATGACTTAGACCTTTCTATTGCATCTATTGACGGAAAAATCACCCTTCCTTGGACATTGGATGAAAATCCCAATGAACTCTTGAAGCCAGCAGTTCGAAAAAAGGATCATCTCAATAATGTGGAACAAGTATCAATTCCATATTCGACATCAGAAAAGCTAACAGTGAGAATAAATGGCTTTAGTCTACAAAAAGGGCCACAAAAATTCCATGTCGCCTATCAGTGGGATGACCCAGATTCATTTACCTGGAATTTCCCGACTGGCAGCGACAATATGCCCTATAACGGAGAGACCGTAGGCTATTTTCGATGGAAAAGTACTTTAGATCAACAGGTTGGAAAACTGTTTTACAGCACTGACGATGGAATTACATGGAATTTAATTGAGGATCAAATTGACTTAACCAAAGGATATTACCGCTGGGAGGCCCCTAAAGTGAATGCAACAGCAAAGGCAAAAATATCCATTGACGGGCAGGAGTTTATCACGGACAAATTCACGATTTCATTACCCCACCCGATATCTGTAGGTTTCATTTGTGGAGATTCCATAAGACTTCAATGGGGAGCAAACAAAAGTGCGGTCTCTTATGAGCTTATGACCTTTGGCAAAACAGCGCTTCAAACTCAAAAATCAACAACAGACTCCTCCATTACATTTTTTCGGAGTGATTTTGAAACACCCTACTTTTCAATTCAACCAGTATTGAAAGATGGAGCACGTCTTATGCGCAGTATCACAACCAATTTAGACTTTCAAGGTATAGGTTGCTATTTAACTTCACTTTCCCCAGAAAATGCTCCAGAAGAGGGTGTGTATTTAAACATCAACTTAGGGACGACAGTGGGGATAGAGGAAATAGACATTGAAAGAAAAAACAATCTTCAGATGTTCGAGAAGATTGATAATATTCCGAAGGTGAAATTAAGGAATGGCTTGAGGTTTTTAGATAGTTCGCCCCTACAGGGTTTAAATCAATATAGGTTAAAACTAAAATTTCAAAATGGAGAGGAGTACCTCTCAGCCATTGCAGAAACTTATTTCCTCACCACAAGACCATTTTTGGTTTTCCCCAACCCTGTCTCCAACAATGAGCCTATAAATATATTTTCAAAGGTTTTCGAACAAAATCAGGTCATTAACTTCCTGCTTTTTGACATTACCGGAACAAAGGTATTTCAAGAAACTCTTTATTCAGATTCAAATTCAGTTCAACTAGGGCCCTTAAAAAGTGGCGTTTATATTTATCACCTTTCGCTACTGAATTACATTATGAAAGGGAAAATCATTATTGAATAAAAGACGTTTCACTCTGCCAACATATGCTGGTTATATGGACAAGATTTTTGCAATCCTGAACTCTTCATCATCCAATCGTTTAACAGTTTTGACTGCTTCGCTGATCGGTGTGTAGGCAATTTTATTATTAATAACCCCCACCATAACGTTTGATTCTCCATTCAATAAGCCTTCAACTGCTGCAACGCCCATTCTACTGGCAAGTACTCTATCGAGGGTAGTAGGTGACCCTCCCCTTTGCAAATGACCTAGAACCGATACCTTAATGTCAAAGTAATCAAGTTGCTCTTTTACTTTAGCCGCTATCTCATAACTTGACCCAAGTTTACACCCTTCTGCTACAATCACAACGTTCGATGCCTTTTGATTAGCAGCTCCTTTTCTCAATCTCTTGATCAAGTCTTCAAGACTCCAGTTGTGTTCTGGAACTAACATGGCTACGGCCCCTCCACCAATGGCACAGTTAACAGCGATAAAGCCAGCATCACGCCCCATTACTTCCACAAAGAACAAGCGTTCATGCGATGAAGCTGTATCACGAATTTTATCTATTGCCTCTGTGGCAGTATTGCAAGCAGTATCATATCCGATTGTTAAGTCGGTACCCGCTAAATCATTATCGATCGTTCCTGGAATACCAATGACAGGCACATCATATTCTTGACTAAAAATATCGGCACCAGTGAAAGAACCATCCCCACCTATCACAACCAAAGCATCAAGTTCATTGGCTTTAAAGTTCTGATACGCTTTGTCGCGACCTTCCTTCGTTCTAAACTCCGCACTTCGCGCTGATAGCAAGAACGTACCGCCTCTGCTTAAAATATTAGAAACTGACCTTACCTGAAGTTGCTCCAAATCATTATTAATCAATCCATCATACCCTTTATAAATACCATAAACATCAAGCTTATAAAAAATGCTCGCTCTTACTACAGCACGCACAGCAGCATTCATGCCTGGCGCATCGCCACCCGATGTGAGCACTGCGATTTTTTTTATTTTAGAAGTCATATATAAAAAATAATTTTTAAAATTAGACTTTCAAAACTAACCATTGTAGATACAAAGACTAATGATGATGCAATCGATTGTAATTAGACATAAAAAAAGACGGTCAATTTGGACCGCCTTTATAATTTCATTTTAAAGAGACTTTAAACTCCTTCTGCTACTACCTCTGTTACGTCATTGGGCAACATCCTTCTCAGTAGGTTTTCAATACCCGATTTCAGCGTTACCATAGACGCAGGGCAACCGCTACAGGAGCCCTGAAGATTTACTTTAACGACTCCTTCTTGAAAAGATGAAAAAGCAATTGCTCCACCGTCTTGTTCAACAGCTGGCCTAATATACTCATCTAGAATACCCTTGATTTGCTTAACGATCTCGGAGTCATTCTCGTCAAACAAAGGATCCTTTTCAAACTCTTGCAGAATTAAAGGCTTATCATTCTCTAAATAGCCTTTGATTACCTTTTTTACCTCATTTTGAATCTCTGGCCATTCCACATGCTCAGACTTAGTAACAGTCACGAAATTGCTCATGTAGAAAACACGCTCCACAGCGGGAATAGCAAACAATTCTTGCGCTAGTGGAGAATCTTGGGCAGAGGCTAAATTTGGGTAATCGAAGTTTACGCCTTCTTGTAAAAGCATAAAATTCACCACAAACTTCATCGAATTTGGGTTCGGATTGGCTTCTATGTAAATACTAACAGCTTTCATAAATTCTCTTATTGGAATGTGTAACTACAAATGTAGTATATAAGTTCTTAGTCCTCCCTTAATTCTCCTTCAGATTTTGCGACAATCGTAGAAACTGTTGCATCACCGGTAACATTCACCACTGTCCTCAGCATATCAAGAGGTCTGTCTACTGGAAATATGATTGCAATCCATGCAGGGTTGAGCCCAACAGATTGAAGCACCACAACCATCATTACCAGGCCTGCACTTGGTACAGCGGCACTTCCTATAGAGGCCAAAGTTGCCGTTAAAACAATGGTGAGTTGCTGGGCGAAAGTTAAATCTACCATGTGTAGCTGCGCCATAAAAACTACGGCCACGGCTTGATAAAGACTAGTGCCGTCCATATTCACCGTGGCTCCAATTGGAAGCACGAAGCTTGATACATTTTTAGATACTCCTAAATTATCTTCTACCACCTCCATTGTGACAGGAAGTGTCGCTGCGCTAGAGCTAGTAGAAAATGCCAAAAACTGTGCTGGAGCAATTTTCTTAAAGAATTTCCTGTACGTCAAAGACTTCACAAAAGCCCTGACAATAGTCGGGTAAAATACAAATATTAGAAAAAGTAAACCCAGGACAAGTGTCACTGAATACGAAGCTAGTCCTTTAAAAATCTCGAAGACTTCGCCTGGCGTATCTGCCATTTTAGCAACGACACCTGCCAATAGGCAGAAGACAAAGAACGGAGCAGCCCTCATTACGAAATCGACCATCTTGAGAAATACCTCGTTTGCGCCATGAATAAAAGCTGAAAGCCCAGAAACCTTGTCGTCTGGCATGGCAGCCATACAGATCCCGAAAAAAATTCCAAAAAAGATGACTTGAAGCATCAGTTTATCATTACTCAAAGAGAGCAGAATATTTTGAGGCACCATGTCGACTAAGAAACTCAATGGGCCGGAGTCCTTATTTTCAGAAGCTGCAGCTTGGTTATCTGCTACCATTTTCATTTGGGCTTCAGTCATTTCTTCAGCCCTGTCATAATTAGCGTATGCAGGATCGTTAGTAAAGTTTTTTCCGTCTAGAATTTCAATTCCATTCGAATTTGCCCAAGATTCATAGCTTAAACGATTCTTTATTCTAGATTCCTCATCGACAAACTCACCTGGCTTAATAACATTGACTAATAAGAGGCCTACACCCACGGCTGCAACAGTGGTAATTAGATAAAACCCAAGTGTTTTACCTCCCATTCTGCCAAGTTTCGACATGTCCTTTAATCCAGATATACCTGCAATGATTGAGAACAAGACCAATGGAACCGCAATGTATTTTAGCATACGGATAAAAATTTGTCCGAAAGGATCAATCCAATCAATTGTAAACTGGTTCCAACCCATAGCACTTGAGGCAAACGCCCAAATGATACCGGCCAATAGTCCTATCATGATTTTTACATGCAGCGGAAGTTTTTTCATAATAGAATTTGGATTTAATCTAGTTTATTGGATTTGCTAATTAACAAATAATCAGCAATAACCAAAGCTGACATTGCTTCTACAATGGGTACCGCGCGTGGCACTACGCACGGATCATGACGTCCTTTCCCAGACACGGTAACAGCCTCACCATCCTCATTCACACTCTCTTGGTCTTGCATTATTGTAGCGACAGGCTTAAAAGCAACATTAAAATAAATATCTTCTCCATTTGATATTCCTCCCTGTATCCCACCAGAATGATTAGTTCTTGTTTTAACCTCATCCCCTTGCATATAAAAGGCATCATTGTGTTCAGAACCTTTCAACTTGATTCCCTCAAAGCCGCTGCCGTATTCAAAACCCTTGACTGCATTGATCGAAAGCATTGCTTTACCAATCTCGGCATGAAGTTTATCGAAAACGGGCTCGCCCAGGCCTGGCGGAACACCTTGAATCACTCCGGTAATAATTCCACCAATGGTATCCCTACTGAGTCGTGTTTGATCAATGAGGTCGATCATTTTTTCTGCCATACCTTGGTCCGGACAACGGACAATGTTATCCTCAGCCGATTTTAAATTCAGTTCATAGTAGGGAGTTTCCAGTTTTAAGTTTCCTACTTGAGACACATATGACGCCACAGCGATGCCATAGTGCTGGAGTAAAAGTTTGGCAACTGCACCTGCTGCCACACGAGCTACTGTTTCGCGAGCTGAGCTTCTTCCTCCCCCACGGTAGTCCCTTATCCCATATTTTGCCTGATAGGTATAGTCGGCATGGGAAGGTCTAAATTTATCAGCGATGTGAGAATAATCCTTACTCTTTTGATCTTCGTTACGGATGATAATACTGATTGGAGTCCCTGTAGATTTACCCTTGAAAACCCCTGAAACGATCTCAAACTCGTCTGCCTCTTTGCGCTGCGTAGTAATTCTAGATTGGCCAGGTTTTCTTCTGTCTAGTTCTGATTGGATGAAACCTTCGTCTATCACCAACCCTGCTGGACAGCCCTCTATGACTACGCCTAATGCTTTCCCATGTGACTCACCATAGGTGTGAATTCTAAAAAGATGTCCGAAAGAATTGCCCATTTATTTCTTGAAGTAGATGAAACCTGCTCCCACTAACATAGCCAATATTAAAACATTAGCAAGAGTTTGAATTGCCCTATCTTCTTTTAAACTGACCAAATCATTTGGCTCTAAATCAATATTGTCATAGAAAGAGCCTAAATCAAGTGAAGATATAGAGCTATTCTTCTTGCTTTCGCCTGTAACTTCAAACTTGACTTTTGATTGAAGGGTATCATATTTCGCTTTTTTGGGATTAAAGAAAACCCAACTGAAATAATCTTTCATTTGGTATTCACCTGGTTCGTTGGGAATGCCGAAATAACTAAACTTCTTAGCTCCTTCCACTTTGCCTCCACCCCGATTGATGTCTTGACTAACATCAGGAGTATAGAATTCTATTTTCTTGTTAGACGGTGCATTAGGCTCGTTAATTCCAGAAATATTTCCCTCACCATACACGTTAAATTCGTATTCGAAACTCCCTCCCGTCTCTACCGAAAGTTTATTAATTTTTTCGTCAAGCTCGAATTCACCTACTGATACTATGTCTTTCAATGGATGTGGTGGTAGCGCCTTCACCTTAACTGATTTTTCTTTAGAGTAGAATGTCTTGAAATCCTCCTGCCTGTCTCTACCAAAAAACGAGGGTGACTTGGCCACCCTGTATTTAATCATTTCAAAGGGTACGGATGGAAAATTAACTGGCTCTAGGTTCAAGGGAAAATAGGTTGCTTGATAAATTTTATACCTCATGTATGTTTTACCTGAAATATTTACCCTTTCACCATAAATGTTCTCAATATTAAAATTCTCCTCCCAGCAATTTTGAGGTCTCAATTCTTTTAAAATTTCAGAGAGTTGTTTACCAGCTTCATGAAATTGTAGCGGAGCGCGGTTCTCATCCGCTACATAGAAAGCAAGGGTTGTGGTAAATCCTTCCCCTACAAAAACCTCGTCCTTGTCGGTAGACAGGGCTAAAAAAGCATCTTCTTTTACATCGACAAACTCAGCTTTTTTATCCGAGCCAAACAAATCATCAAATGGACTACGACCAAACGGATCTCGCCTGGCATTTCTATTGCGATCTACGGCAGGCCCCACTACAATTTTCTTTCCTTGTCCGTTTATTGTTTCACCATTTACATCAATAGAAAAATTAGCCAATTCATAACTACCTTCCTCTAAAGGCAAATAGCGTTGAATTATGCTTTGAGAAGAACTTACTTGACCATTAACAATATTGGTACTGCTAGATGAAGAAGTCCCTCTTTTAGCAAACCCGTCTATTGACGGAAAATCAGAATATGATTTTAATTTTCCATCTTGGATGGTGACTTTAATGGTGAAAAGTTCGTTCAAACCGACTTCTCCTGACCCAACATTAATTGTAATCTGTTGTCCATTCAAACCTAAGCTGCACAGGATGAGACTCAGCGTGAGTATAAATTTCTGGCTATTCATTCTCATTTTAATTTCTTATATTCGATCTACCTCTTTTCAAAAGCATTGAAGATAATTCAAAAACTTGAGGTAACTAAATCCTTTTCGCTGCGTTCTTTTCTACGTGCAGAAGATGCACCAGATTTATTAACCATAAACGATCCTAACATGTTAGAATATTTCAAGACAATCCTCGCGAAGGTTAGCTTTGATAAAAAGCTGTTTGAAAAAGAGTTGAGAAAGGCAATACTCTCAGTAGTGGGTTATGAATTGGGAGAATTAAAACGTTGGTGCTATGCCAAATTTGGTCATTTATACGGAAATGTTCTCGAAGAGCAATTCTTACTTGTAAAGTGACTATAAACTATAGACCCGTTAAATTATTGCAGTGAGTCCCCTTTCTTCGCCATTTCAATATTCCTTTTCAGGCCTTCAATTTTTGTTCTTTTTACTGCAGATTTCTTAAAAACGGACTTAAAAACCTCCTCCGTTAAATCTTCCCAATTTTTGTTAAAAAGCTCTAAAAGCCCCTCTTTAGGCAAGAGAGACATCTCTTTATGTGAGGAGGAGAACCGATTCCAAGGACAAACATCTTGACAAATATCACAGCCGAACAGCCAATTTTTCATTTTACCTTCAAACTCTGTAGGTATGCTCTCTTTAAGCTCGATGGTGAGATAAGAAATACACTTGTTAGCGTCTAATTGATAAGGTGTAATCGCATCCGTTGGACAAGCATCTATGCAGCGCGTACATGTGCCGCAATAATCTTTAATCGGTCCATCAGGTTCTAATTCCAAGTCCAAAATGAGCTCAGCCAAAAAAAAGAAGCTCCCTTTTTCTTTATTTATGAGCAAGGTGTTTTTTCCAACCCAGCCTAAACCACCTTTTTCTGCCCATTGGCGCTCCATTACAGGAGCCGAATCAACAAAAACACGACCTGCTACCTCGCCAATTTCTTCTTTTAAAATCGACATGAAAGTTTTCAGCCTATCCTTGATGACAAAATGATAGTCCTCGCCATATGCATACTTAGCCAGTTTCAAATTCTCAGGGTGCTCTTCTGCCAAATCTTTCTCTGGATAATAATTGAAAAGTAAGGAGACTACAGACTTGGCTCCAGGAACAAGCTTGGATGGATCAAGTCGCTTATCGAAATGGTTTTCCATGTAACCCATGTTGCCATGATTCCCGTTTTTCAACCAAGACTCCAACCTAGGTGCCTCATCTGCTAAAAATTCTGCTTTGGAAATACCACAAAAATCGAAACCGAGCTTTTGAGCTGTTTGCTTGATAATAGTTGTATTTCTACCAATGCTTTGCAATTGATGGGTTTTGATTTTTTAAACTAAATATAAATTTCTTCCTCCGTCTTTCTCCTTTTGACAAATCACCTCAAGGAGAAAATAGCCTCCACGGAAATTAATCTTACCGACAGAAAATTCTATTCTTTTGGCATTTAAGACCTCAATTCCCTGCCCAACAATTCTCATCACCTGTAGAGCAGGACTGGTCAGCCTACTCGAATAATGTGCCGCTTATGCCTGGTGCTTTGAGGTTCAAATGTTTGTACGCTAGCTCGGTGGCCTCTCTTCCTCTGGAGGTCCTTTTTAGGTATCCCTCCTGAATCAAAAATGGCTCGTAAACTTCTTCTATGGTTTCAGCTTCTTCACCTACCGCTGTGGCAATTGTGGATATACCCACAGGCCCCCCTTTAAATTTCTCAATAATTGTAAGTAGAATTCTGTTGTCCATTTCATCTAGCCCATGAGAATCGACATCGAGTGCGTTCAAAGCGATTTCGCTTATGGCTTTGGTGATGGTACCTGTACCCTTGATTTGAGCAAAATCTCTTGTTCTCCTTAAAAGGTTGTTGGCAATACGTGGCGTTCCTCTGCTTCTTCGAGCAATTTCATAGGCTGCATCGTCATCTATTGGTGTATTCAAAATTTCTGAGGAACGCTGAACGATCCCGGTGAGTAATTTGGCATCATAGTACTCTAGCCTTGCGTTGATTCCGAACCGTGCGCGTAAGGGAGAGGTAAGTAAACCTGAGCGTGTGGTTGCCCCAATTAACGTAAAGGGCTCTAAATTAATTTGAACAGTCCTAGCATTCGGGCCCGAGTCTAGCATGATATCGATTTTATAATCCTCCATTGCTGAATACAAGTATTCCTCAACAATAGGGTTTAATCGATGTATTTCGTCAATAAAAAGAACATCGCCATGCTCAAGATTGGTCAGAAGGCCGGCCAAGTCGCCTGGCTTATCGAGGACTGGCCCCGAAGTGATACGCAACTCTGAGTTTAACTCGTTAGCGATAATATGAGACAGCGTTGTTTTGCCTAAACCAGGAGGGCCGTGCAAAAGAACATGATCTAATGGTTCCGAGCGACCTTTGGCTGCCAGCACAAAGATTTTCAAATTCTCAACAATCTTCCTTTGGCCTGCAAAGTCATCAAAACTCAGAGGTCTTAAAGCCTTATCAATGTCCTTTTCAACAGGGTCCAAGCTCTCGTCATCGGCATTTAAATAGTCTTCGCGCATTCGCTAATCTTTTTGCTAAGATAATAGTTAATCAATTGAAGAAATTAATATCGCCTCTTTTCAATCCAAATTTATGTGATAGATAAGGAATGAGGCACCAATAAAATTTATCTTTGAACAAAGTTTCGATATGGACAAGAATATGCGCTCAAGAATCTACCTCCTCGTATTGGTGATCGCCATCTTTGTAGTGTGGAATTTCAGGAAAAATCAAAATGCTCATTATTTTCATCTAAAAGGCGTAACCATGGGTGTTATCTCCTATAACATCAAGTACCTAGACAGTGACGAGCGAAATTTTCAAAAGCAAATTGACTCTCTTCTAGTAGATTTTAACCAGGCACTCTCTACCTATATCCCTGATTCTGAAATTTCCACTTTCAATAAAAATGGGGCTGTTAATTTTAAACTTCCTTACTTCTACGATGTACTTTTAGCAAGTAGCGAGGTTTATCAAAAATCAGATGGCTATTTTGACCCCACTGTTGGGCCATTGGTAGATGCATGGGGCTTTGGCGATGGTAAAAGCATAGCTCTTGACAGTGCTCAAGTAGATTCAGTTTTGGCATTTGTGGGATTTGACAAAGTCAATTTTGATAAAAGCTCAATTTCAAATTCAGCTGATGGGATTAAACTTAACTTCTCCGCCATAGCCAAAGGCCAAGCAATAGACGTAGTTGCTAGCTATTTGATTGACCAAGGGATAGAAAACTTAATGGTTGAAATAGGTGGCGAAGTCAGGGCGAAAGGAAAAAATGTTGAAGAAGAAACTTGGAACATTGCCATAGAAGCGCCTGATGAGAATCGATTAGGTGTAATTTTTGACGCCTTAGTATTAGAGAACCAGGCGATGGCAACTTCTGGAAATTACATAAACTTTAAAATTTTAGATGGAAAGAAGGTGGCTCACACTATTGACCCGAAGACTGGCTTCCCTAAAATGATCACCATTTTGAGTGCAACGGTCATAGCCCCAACCTGTATGTATGCTGATGCTTATGCCACTGCTTGCATGGCTATGGGATTAGAAAAAGCCAAGGCTATGATTTTAAATGACCCTAATTTGGAGTGCTACTTTATCTACTCTGATGAAAATGGGGAAACACAAACATTTATTTCGCCAGGTTTGGAAGGCAAAACTAGCAATAAGGGTTAACTTCTTACACTTTGTGGAACGGATTCAATGTCAATTGAAATTTTATTCCAATATTTGCAACATCATTGCAAAAATAAAATCGATTGATCGTTAACGTCATCATCTTACTGGCTTGCGCCTTGCTCCCTGGGCTCATCATCCTCCGGAAAACTCACTTTAGTGAATTTAATTTAAGGTATTTTTTGGTCTTTGCCGGAGCTTATCTCTTCGCTATGACAGTGATACACCTCATCCCCGATCTATTCCTCAGTGGAGAAGATCCATTCAACTTAGGTTTATACATTCTAATTGGATTCTTTCTACAAAAAGTACTGGAGAATTTCTCGAATGGTGTGGAGCACGGACATTTGCATTTGCACAGTAAAGTACCCGTTACTTACCTTTTGATGGCACTGGTGATTCATTCATTCTTAGAAGGATCCATACTTACAGATTCTTTCCATTCTAACCATAGCTCAATCGCAGAAAGTGCTAGTAAAAGCTCACCAAAAATATTATTAGGGATAGTGATGCATAAGATACCTGCATCATTAGCCTTAACTGCCCTTTTGGTTACCCAACTTAAAAGTAAGACCAAAGCATTTTTCTTATTGTTAATTTTTGCGGTAAGTTCGCCTATAGGGTTATTGACCTCTGAGTTCTTTAGTCATTCGAGTCTTCTTTCACCTGAATACGTTATAATATTTTTTGCTGTAGTTGCCGGAAGTTTTCTCCAAATTTCAACTACTATTTTTATTGAAAGTGACCCAAATCACAAGCTAGACTGGAAGCGTTTTTCTGTTTCACTCTTGGGGGCGGGGGCAGCCGTATTGGCTCAATTGATTATTTAATATCTTCGCCCTGTGTATACATTAGGAATAAGTGCTTACTATCACGATTCTGCGGCCTGTCTGATAAGGAAGGGGATCATTGTAGCCGCTGCTCAAGAAGAGCGATTTACAAGAATAAAACACGATTCATCATTCCCAGTTCATTCTATTCGGTTTTGTTTAGACGTAGCTTGTATCGCTTTCGAAGATATTCAAGCGATTGTTTTTTATGACAAGCCCTTCCTGAAATTCGAACGTATTTTAGAAACTTTTAATGAGATCGCACCTAAAGGTATTAAGCCTTTTATAAAACATGCTCCCGAGTGGATGAAGGAGAAAATATTCTTCAAAAACCTATTGAAAGAGGGCCTGAATGAAGTAAACCGCGGAAACCACAACGGTTGCCAACGTTTATTTTCAGAACATCATCTGTCACATGCCGCTTGGGCCTATTACACTTCCCCCTTTGATGAGAGTGCAATAGTAACGATTGATGGTGTGGGTGAGTGGACTACCACTTCAATTTTTAGTGCTAAAGGAAATGAAATAACCGCTTTAAAAGAACAGCACTTCCCACATTCAATTGGCCTTTTATACTCCTCCTTCACACAGTTTCTTGGATTCAAAGTGAATGATGGAGAGTACAAAATGATGGGGTTAGCTCCCTATGGAGACCGCCAAAGTGAGTTCTATAAAATTTACAAAGAAACAATCGCAAATGAACTAGTCGAGTTGTATGCTGATGGTTCCATTCAGCTTAACATGCGCTATTTCAAATTTCTTTTGGGCGAAAGAATGATTTCTACGAAAAAGTGGGAGACGCTCTTTGGAATACCTCTGAGAGGTGAAGAAGACCCTATCGAACAAAAACACTGTGATTTTGCCCTTGCCGCCCAAGACATAACGGAAAAAGCAGTATTGAATCTAGCTAGAGAAGCTAAAAAGGCTACTGGAATGAGAAACCTATGTCTCTCGGGTGGCGTTGCTTATAACTGTGTGGCTAATGGCCGCCTCTTGAAAGAGGGAATATTCGAAAATCTATTTGTGCCACCTGCTGTTGGTGACTCGGGGAGCGCAGGTGGGGCGGCCTTGGCCAGTTATTATTTACAGCGCCAAGAGCCAAGAGCAAAAGAGGCATTCTTAAAAAATAAAATTTCATTTTTAGGCCCTCAGTACTCAAGCCAAGAAATAGAAGCCTTCTTACTCTCTAAAGACATCCCTTTCGAAAGAGTCGACAATACATCAAAGCTATGCGAAAGAGCTGCGGCCCTATTGGTCAATGGTGCAGTCATTGGTTGGATGCAAGGCCGCATGGAATTTGGGGCAAGGGCGTTGGGCGCCAGAAGTATTGTTGCGAGCCCTCTCAGTCCCGATATTCAACGTATCGTGAATCAAAAAATCAAATTCAGAGAGTCCTTTAGGCCGTTTGCGCCTGTACTCTTGGAAGAAGATTTGGAACAGTATTTCAAAATATCCCAAACTTCTCCCTATATGGGTTTAGTGAGCGAAATTAAAGATGAATATCAGAAGAAACTACCTTCCAATTTTCGAGCGCTTACGATTTTAGAGAAGAGCAGAGTTGAAAAATCGCTATTCCCAGGGATAACGCACGTTGATTATTCGTCACGCATCCAAACCGTTGATAAAACAACCAACCCTCACTTTTGGCCGCTTCTAAATGCCTATAAGAACCTCACTGGCAATTCATTATTAATTAACACTAGCTTTAATATAAAAGACGAGCCTATTGTATGCACGCCCGCAGATGCGTATAATTGTTATGTAAAGACTGAAATGGATTACTTGTTCTTAGGGAATTTTATTTTAACGAAAAAAAAATAATATGTCAGTTTTAAGAGATCTTTCAAAATTCTTAATGCAAAGAAAAAAGTATTGGCTCATGCCCATAGTTTTAGTCCTATTACTCTTAGGCTTTCTGATTGTTTTCGGTGGTGGTTCGGCACTATCCCCTTTTGTCTACTCTTTATTTTAAAGTTGAAAGCTCTAAAAATCAAACAACCAGCAGAGGCCATAGTTTTAGGACTAGTTTCTGGCTTGATGGGAATCTATTTGCTCTTTTTATTAAAATGGGATCAAAATTTAATCTTATTGATCTACATCTCTGTCGGAATTGGTTTGATCTCCACTATCTCGAGTAAAGTAGCCAATTTAATCGCCAAATCTTGGATGTATTTAGGGCAAGCCATGGGTAAAGTAATCGGCAGTGTACTCTTAGCGATTGTTTATCTTTTGATCCTTACTCCCATTGCAATACTCCAAAAAGTGTTTTCTGGGAAAGGGAAATTCAAGGTCAAGAAAACTGCGGACCAATCAACTTGGCTTGAGCGCAAGCATAATTTCTCCAAAGAAGATTTAGAAGAGTTGTGGTAAAGCGCAATCGGCTGATTAAACAGATAGCCAAGCGAATAGGCCAATGTTTGGCTGTGGCATTAGTCACTATATTACTTTTTGAAGGAGCATTCAGACTTTATGTAATTGATTTTTACAAGAGTAGTTTCGAACATCTCAATTCAGACTTTGATGATAGGAACACCGATAAAACTTTAATGATTATTGGCGACTCCTTTTCTTCTTTTAAAGAAGGCTATGGAAAGGTATTGCACGATTCACTCCCAGAATTCAAGCTAAGGAACATGAGTGTATCTGGTACCTCAGTTAGAGAGCAGTACCTTTTTGGAAGACACCATCTAAAGAAAGAAAAGCCTGAAATTCTGATCTTTCAATTTTACGTGGGAAATGACTTTTTTGGCTGGGATCATTCCTTAAACTGGATAGATATATCTTTGACTCGAAATTTTTATTGGCAACTTTCTGAACGCTTATGGTCCTTGTCGTACATTAATTATAGCTTAGGTAAGCTTAAACTGACCTCTCATGAAATAGACACTATTGCAATTCAGGGTTGGTTAGATAAACCTTATTCGCCAGACCTCTATTCCGAACGAGACATAATGGATTTTAAATCTGAACCAATGTTGGTTGAAAACACCCTCTACCTTAAAGGAGGACGCGAAGATAACTTTGATGACTACATGGAACGAGTAGCTCATTTGTTTGACTATGCACCCGAAGATTGTCAAATATACTTTTTAATTATTCCTCATAAATCGCAAGTAAGTAATAGATATAAAAGACAAACAGAACAAATTGGAGCCGTCTTTTCATCGGACTTCGAAGTGGCGAGTCAGTCCTATCCCTTGAATATAGCGTTTAAGAACTTCTTTGCTACTGACCCTAGAGTAAAGGTTTTGAATACAGTCAATCTGCTTGGCAGTCTAGAAGCAACGGGCCATTCAATCTACTTTAATAATGACAGTCATTTGAACGTGTTGGGACAAGAAGCCGTTGGTGAATTTTTATTGAAACAAATCAAACCCAATGATCAGTAAAATCAAAAGGCGTACTAAATGGTTGATGAAGGATTTAATCTACTCCTTGAAATCAGCTGATTATTGGGAGTCTAAAAAGGGAGCCTGCATCATATGCTATCACGGAGTTGATCATGCAGGGTGCTTAGATTTCAACACGAGATTCATCAGTCAAAAAAACCTTGAGTCACAAATAATATTCTTCAAAAAGCATTTTCATATTGCCACAATTGAAGATTATGTGCTTGGCAATTATCCTGAAAACGTTTTTACGGTTGTATTGACATTTGATGATGGCTACAGAAATAACATTGAGCTCGTAGTGCCTCTTTTAGAAAAGTATGAGGTACCTGCGACTTTTTTCATTACCTCCATAAGGGCTACTGGGCATAATATACTTTGGTCTGACCATTTGGACTTGGGCTTTCAATATACTGGTGATAATATCGAAATCAGCGGCAGACGATTCCAAAAAAGAAAAAATGAGTTTTATGAGGTCTCCTCAGGTTTAAGCTTAAAAAATGCATGCCGTCTTGAGCGATTTCATTTCAAAGAAGAAATGATAAATACGATTTCGAATGATTTTATGACTGACTCCAGCATGGAGATCTATTGGCAACTTATGAACGAGGAACAAATTAGTAGTCTTCAAAACTCCAAATGGGTCACAATCGGGTCACATGGGCATTTTCATAATAACTTAGCATTAATACCTTTAAGGGAGGTAAAGAAGGACTTGCTCTTCTCAAAAAATTACTTGGAAGAGCTCTTGCAAAAGGAGATTAAATTTCTGGCATATCCAGACGGTTCCTATACCAGAGAGACCATTGATCTAGCTCAAGAAATAGGTTACGACTATCAGTTCGCGATTGAGTTTATTCACGACAGCGATTACAATGACACTAGGGTTTTCAATCGAATTGGGAATAACCCATTTATTCAAATCGAGCATCAAGCCAACTGCTTTATTGATGGTCGCTACTAATTTATATCAACATGACCTCATTTCTTTTCGCGCTATCTTGTAAGAAGCCTCAAATATGAAAAAATACATTCTGAACTTCGGACTCGTTCTCTTGATCACTTTTGTCATTGGCGAAGTGACTGCAAGACTATTCTTAGCTTTCATGGCTAATGAGGCTCAGTTCTCTAAGTATGCCTCCTACACACAGTTACAGAATAAACATACCTCTCAGAGGTTGACACCGTCAAGGTTTTTAAGCTACACGACTACCCCCAATTACACCTCGAGTTTAAATAAACACAACTCTCTAGGATTTAGAGGGGAAGAAATAGAGCAACCTAAACCAAAAAACACCTATCGGATTGTTTGCCTTGGAGGGTCAACAACTTATAGTGAAGGAGTAAACGACTATCATGAGTCTTATCCATACTTACTTGAAAAAAAAATAAGGTCATCAGGATGGGAGAGTGTTCAAGTCATTAATGCTGGAGTACCAGGGTACAGCTCTCTAGAAACATTGATAAATTTCCAAACCAGAGTAAGGGGTTTGGCTCCCGATATGATCATTGTGTATCAAAATGTTAATGACCTGCACTCTCGATTAGTCTGGCCGCCTGAATCCTATAAAGCCGACCGGACTGGAATTTACGCATCACCGAAGTTATTCAATGCGATACCTTTATGGGAATATAGTGCGCTAATCAGAATTACATTAGTAAGACTTGGGCTGACCGATTCTCATGGTTCAATAAATCAGATAATCAAGCTAGCCGACACTTACATAATTAATCAAGACCACCTCGCAAAGAACGGCCTGAACCATATTAATCTAAATGAAGTGCTGAAAACCAACAAACCCGTTTTCTTTCATCAGAACATTCAAAGCCTAACCACATTAGCGCAGAGCTTAGGTATAAAAGTGGTTTTAAGCACATTTATTTATTCTGAAGATTTTCCTGAAACTAATATTTTGTTTTCTGAACAAGCCATTAGAGCGGCAATTGAAGAACAGAATGATGTATTAAGAGATATAAGCGAGACATCAGGTGCACTACTGTATGATTTAGCGCGCGACATTCCTGCAGATAAAACACTCTTTACAGATGGCATCCATTTTAATATTAAAGGGAATGAAGTTCGCGCAAAAAAAATTACTGAATTCTTAATCAAGCATCGAAAATGACCTTAAAGCCTCTTTTTAGCTTAATGAGTTGATCAAAAATAACCTACTTTTATAAAGCACTTAATCTAACCCATGGCTTACCGTTATGAAAGACTCTCTGACAATCGAATAGCAGACGTTAAGTATTTGTTCAATGAGGTGTTCAAAAAGGATGTATCTTCAGAATATTTACTTAGAAAATATGCGACTGATCATGTTGGAATCAAGCACATGTGCTTTTTAGCCTATCACAACGATATGCCAGTAGCTTTTTATGGCGGGATACCTCAACTTTTTAGTTTTAACGAACGGCTATATAAGGTAATTCATGCTTGTGATTCCATCACCTTGCCCTCACATCATCGCAAAGGGCTTCACACTAATTTAGCACTTCGCTCTTATGAATTAATGAGAGAGAATGATGTCAAATTTGTTTATGCCATGCACAGTGAAAACACAATGCGAGCCACAAAAAAACTAGGTTGGAAAGTCGGAGAAAATATGGTGAGACACCATATAAAAATAGCGACTCTTCCAGTCGCTAAAGTTGTTAATCGGTTTGATTTCCTACACTTGAGTTATCAAAGAAAAGTCCAAGGCATACTTTCCAATTACGAATTGAAAAGTGATTTCCATAATCCATTAAAAGAAGAAAGTTGGCTTAGTCAAGAATACTCCTCCTCCTTTTTTGATTATAAGAGTTTCTCGTCAAACCACTTAGTCGAAATCAAGGGAGTCAAGATGTGGTTAAAGGTTCAAAGCATCATTCATGTTGGTGCCTTTCATGCTAATTCGGTACTAGACCTTAAAGCAGCAATAACGGATTTAATACAGATTGGGAAGAAGATTGGTGCAAATGAAATTCAATTTCATGTCTCGAGTCAATCTAAACAAGCCCTTCAATTAAATCAATTACATTCAGGCTTACAATCATGGACAGTTGGTTACTTAGACTTCGACTCTGCATTGCCGCTAGACCAATTCAAACTTAATTATGGTGATCATGACACCTTCTAAATTTATCAAGAACTTACTTGACAATTTCAAGCAAGTTTATTTTTCAAAAGACTTAATTAATTCTGAACCAAAGTACAACTCAAAAATCGCATAAAATGAGGAGGCTAAAACATTTAGGTATATCGGCTGGGATTCTTTTGCTACTAGTACTCTTATTAGAACTTGGCCTAACTTGGGCTTACGACTTCCCTTCTGGCTATTACACTTACCCTCCAAATAGTCAATTCGATATTGATATTGATTTACAGTACGTGGATGGAATTTATGACACTATTTCTACAGTGTCTTTTAATTCGATTGGTGCTAGGTCAGGAGAGATTGACGAGTCAGCCAAACACAAAATAATTGCGATTGGAGGAAGCACTACTGCGTGTTTTGCACTGAGACAGGAAAAGACTTGGACATCTCTATTGAATGATAACCTCGGAGATAATTATTGGGTTGGAAATTTCGGGAGATTGGGAAATGACACAAATCATCACGTCCAACAAGCAAATGAATTGTTAGAGCATAATACGTTAAAAGACACTGAAGCCGTTATATTCTTAGTGGGAACAAATGATTTTGGACGTTTTTTGGGAGATGAAAAAAACTATTTAGGCAGTACTCCTTATCAAACAAAATTAGCTGCTTTTGCCTACTTACCAGACGCCATAATGCCCTTTTATCGTAGACTCACAGTATTCAAATTGCTTAAAAAAGCCAAGCAATCCTATTTAGCATCTACTTCGAAAAATGCATTTGGCCTTTCGCAAAACAGCATGCAACTGCTCAGACAGAGCTCTTCTAAATCTGACGATTTACCTAACTTAAACGAAGCCCTGCAACATTATGCGGATAATCTTCGGTCAATAATTTCTTCCGTGAAAAGTAGAGGAATAGCACCGATATTCATGACGCAACCCACAATGTGGATCGAAGGCCTTGATGACCAATACGAAAAACTTTTATTAATGGGTGGGTCTTATGATCGTTCAAATCCAGATAGCCTTCTATACTTTACGCCAAGGGCTTTAGAATCAGGCATAGGGGCATTCAACGACACATTGATACGAATTTGTAAAGAAGAAGGAGTGCTGTACCTTGACTTAGCTTTAAAGATACCTAAAACAACCGCCTCTTTTTATGATGATTGCCATTTCAATGAAAACGGAGCCAAACAAGTTGCCGACCTCCTCCACGATTTTTTAAAAGACTCCTACATCGAGAAGTAGTACGTATTTCAAAAAAAGATTTTAACAAATACCAATTAATTGAACCCGCCAAACCAACTTTTTAGACCTTACCCTATAGACTGTTTGTTTCTGGTAAATGCTTTCAAACTCAACTACAATGGTATAGCTACTTTTTAATCTATGAAAAGCCATTCAACATTCGACAAAAACATAGTGCTGATTACAGGCCTCTGGCTCATTGTTATCTTTATTATAAATCCGATTGGAGACTTCCCCTTAAACGATGATTGGGCCTACGGACTAATCGTAAAGGGAATGATAGAAGACGGCACCCTGAAGCTAATCAATTGGGGAGAAATGACGCTTGTCACCCATCTGTTTTATGGCTACGGTTTCACCTCAATATTAGGGTTTTCTTTTACTATTCTTCGTTGTTCTACATTGCTTTTGTCTCTTGTTTGCCTTTTGGGCATCTATCAAACTGGGTTGATCGTGAGGTTAGATAAAAAAACAGCGCTAATCGCTACATTATTGGTAATGGCAAACCCAGTATTTATGGCGCTCTCTTTTTCTTATATGACGGATGTCCCTTTCATGACGTTTGTAACTTGGAGCACCTATTTTTTTATCAAAGCATATAATACCGCGAACAAAAAACTCTTATTCATTGCTATCTGCTTGTGCATCTGGGCAGTACTTATGAGACAGCTGGCTTTAATACTCCCTATCGCTTGGTTGATCGCTTTTCTCATAGACGCTAGAAGAAAACCATTTCCTCATTGGTGGAAATGGCTCCCATTTTTAACTGTTGGAGGCACGTTGTTCTTGTATAATTACTTCATGAAGCAGCACGGAATGCTACCTTCTAACTATGGTTCTAAATTAGATTTAGTTTTTTCCAACCTATCTCACTTTGATTTAAGAATGTTTAGAAATAGTGTGGGTTACATTTTTGTTTTTTTCACCTATATGGGCCTGTTTCTCTCACCCTTGCTCACTCTGTATCAATGGTCAAAGCTTTCGAAAAGAATGTGGGTAAGCATCACTATTTACACAATACTAATATCAGGGGCTTTAATCATAATGGGTAAGGCTCTTCCCTCAATTGACAATATTTTTGTTGATTTTGGCGTAGGGCCTTCTACTTTACTAGATCATCCTGGTGGGTTCAGGTCAATCCCTGGCGGTAATGCCCCAATACTTTTAAGATGGGCAATTACCCTATTGGGTACATTTTTTGGGAGTATTTTGTTGATCTCATCATTTGAGTGGCTAAAAAAATTCAGAAGCGCGGCCATGAACTTTCCTAAGACATTTTCTTTCCTTTTCGTATTTTTATACATCGCCCCTTTTATTGTGACAGGATATTACGATCGCTACTTAATTATTCTACTGCCTGCCGCTTTCATAATACTTGCAGATAACATAGCCCTAAAATCCTCCATTTGGAGCAAAGGGATGATGCTTTCGACTTTACTCATATTCATGGCATTCTCGGTTTTTGCCACACACGATTTGCTTTCTTGGAATCGTGTAAGATGGGCGGTAATCGACAGTCTTCTGGAGAAAAAAATTCCGTTGACGCAAATTGAAGGAGGGGTTGAGTTTGATGGATTCTATCACTTTACAGATGATGACCCTGAATGGTGGAAAAGAATAACCCCAACGTATAAAGTCACCTTTGTTCCATTAGATAACTACACTACCTTATCAGTTCATCCGTACAAAAAGTGGATGCCTGGTAAGCAAGGAAATATCTTTTTGAGCAAAATTAAAGAAGTGGATCATGAAACCCCTGAGTGAAACTGTAGACTATAAAGAAACGAAATCAGGCTTTAGTCTAAGCCGTTTAAAAACTACGTTGAGCAATGATCACGTTACTTTTAGTAATAACTTCCCTTTTCCACACATTATATTAGATTCATTTTTAAATGAAGAGATTGCCAACGCGGCATTAAATCAATTCCCAAAAGTAGGTAAGCAAGAATGGATTCGTTATTTACACTACAATGAAAAGAAATTTGGTCTCAATAAATATGACCAGTTGCCCGAAACAATCAAGCAGCTAATCCAAGAACTTAACAGCAAACCATTCCTTGATTATCTTTCGAGTCTTTCTGGTATAGAAAATCTCATAGCAGACCCCTCTTTAGAAGGTGGCGGACTTCATTTAAGTGAGAGAGATGGTTTTCTTAATATACATGCCGACTTCACTGTTCACCCACATAGAAAGACATGGGAAAGGAGACTCAACCTATTGATTTACCTCAATACAGACTGGCAAGAAAATTACAAAGGCAACCTAGAATTATGGGATAACAAAATGACTGAATGCAAAGTCAGTGTTTCGCCAACCTTTAACCGTGCAGTAATTTTTGCTACAAAAAGTGATTCATACCATGGTTTCCCAGACCCTATTCAGAGTCCAGAAGGCATTACTAGAAAATCTATTGCTTTATATTATTACACAGATGCAAATAAAGAAATCCCTATTCGGTCTACAAATTACAAAGCAAGACCCGGAGATGGTATTAAGAAGTTGTTCATCTATGGGGATAAGAAGCTTATAGCGTTGTACACTTTGATTAAGCGCACCTTCGGGCTCAATGATGACTTCGCAAGTAAAATACTCACCTTTTTACACAGAAAAAGGAAATAGCATCAATCTCTCTTAGGCTTTATTAACTTATAGATGGGGAAAAAATACCTCTTTATAAAGAAAGATACTTTCTCTTTATTCAAGACACTTTTGACTCTAGCCACTGAAGCACTATCAGAATAAAGGCAGATATGTGAATGTGGATTAGTAATAAAAAGTACCTCTCCCCCTAGCGCCTTTCTAAGGCTCTTCCTATTCCATTGAGAAACATGGCTTTCATAAATATTATCATAACCAGCACCTTGATGGCCAATGTCTTTCGGGGTAGAAATTATTATATGCTTAGATTTTTGTCTACAAATATTCAGTAAACTGATGGCATTTTCATAATCAATATGCTCTAGAACATCGACCAAAAGAATCAGATCATAACAGTCTCTGTGAGGCATGATATCCACTGCATTTCCAATGAAAATTTCATCGTAGATAAGCCTATGATGGTCCATTATGTATGACTCGAATATCTCTATGCCATCAATCTTTCGCAGCCAGTCTTTATAAACCTCCCCCTCTCCCCATATTTCTAAATACTCCCTCAATAAAAGGCCATACTTACCAAAGCCAACCCCTATCTCCATGACCGTTTTCGGCTTCAATAGGGTAGTGAGGTTTACTATTTCGTTAAGCTGGTGAGGATGGCTAGTTGGCATTTATAGATTGAATTAAAAAAATGTAGTTCACCTCCCAATAAATTCGCTTTTCATCTTTTACTTCCATCGAAAAGCCCTTGCTACTTGCGATACGTTTAATTTCGCCAATATCACAATCCTCACTCAACACCATGTATATCAATGTTTTAACCCCTGAATACGCCTCTAGCTTAGAGAAAAATATACGAAAAAAATAGAAATTCACCCCACAGAACCATGCTTTCTCACTGTCATTTTTTGGTGATTTTGGATAGTATGGAGGGTTTACAACTATAATATCAAAAAGTGCTACGGGTATAGACTCAAAAGCGTCAGAGAGTATTACGTTGATGACCAATTGATTCGCCTCTGCATTTTTTCGGGTACAAGTGACCGCCAAAGGGTTAACATCTACCGAAGTAACAAACGCACCACTCTTAGCCGCCAATAAGCTTATGACCCCACTGCCTGCACCCACTTCTAAAAACTTATACCCTGCTAGATTTTGCTTGGATAGAAATCTTAATAAATATTTAGTGCTAAAGGATAGTTGGGGGTTAAAAATTCCTGGAGGCACAGCAATTTGAAGCCCATAATAATTGTAGTCGTGTTTTCTCTTAGAGTAAGATTTATACAAAATTTGAAGCAGGGGCTCAACTTTCTTTGCTAGTAGGTTGACCATCCTTTTTCTTTTTTTAGGATAACTCAATGCGACTTCTAAGTTTATTAATAAGCAATCTTTCAATCGGCATTTTATAGAAATCCTTTTTACACCTCCATTGAGCAATCTTTTTTAAGGGAATAAATACCCAATGATGTTTGCTCCATGCTATTTTAGAGTAAAACTTAAAGTTTTCGATCAATTCATATTTTTCATCACTTACCCAAGGACCGCCTTTTGAATCTACAAAGTCAAATTCTGACCAAGCACTTAATGTTACGGGTAACTTATATCCTTTTTTAGCTGCGTTTTCGGTGATAGCAGTGCCCGGATATGGTTTGAAATAAAAGATAGGCGTTTGGAACAACGGACTCATTTCTCGTAAAACCTTAATAAAGTTGATTGAATCAAGAACACTCTTGTCAGATTCTTCAGGGAAACCAACTATGAAGGGAAATTGAGCAGAAATGCCAAGATCACGGCATCTATCTGCACACTCTAAAACTTGTTCAATTTTTATATCCTTCTTAAGCCAATCCATCATTTCTTGTGAACCGGACTCCACTCCGATCAAAGCACGTCTGAGCCCAGATTTTTTTAACAATAAAAAGTCAGATCTATCAAGGCGCGCGCCTTGATCTGCACGCATTGTAGCCGCCCAAGATATATTCAGATTTGCTTCAATCAATTCTTTTGCTATGTTAACACTCCTATCTTTATAAGTAAAGAATGTTTCATCTTGAAAATTGACGTCAGTAAATCCATATTTCTGATGCCAATGAGCTAGCTCTCCAATCATTCTCTTCGGTGAAATTGCCGTCCACTTCCTTTTAAAAACAAAAGGATCTGCACAAAAAGAACATCGAAAAAAACATCCCGTAGACGAGATATAATCAAATTGCCTCTTGCCCTTCGCTTTAAAATATTTTTCAACGTCAATTAAATCATAATTAACGGTGTTTAACTCATCCATATCAGTCATCAGCCGAGCGGGAGTCTTTACGACTCCAGCACTACCGCGATAAGCTATGCCACGAACCGACTTAAGGTCTGTCTTTAAATCAAGTGCATCAACTATTTCCTTAAAAGTAACCTCCCCTTGCCCATACACAGAGATGTCAATACTCGTTTCCTCTTCCAAAATTTCAACAGGAAATAAGGACGGGTGCCAGCCTCCCCAAATAATGGCAATATTCGGGAACTTCTCCTTAATCATTCTTGTGACGCGCAATGCATCTTTCAGGGGTGCCCCCGAAAGCGCTGTAACTCCAAAGCACAGGGCATCGACACATAACTCTAGCAGTTTGTTGTCTGAGTTTTCATCCACACGCGCATCTATGATCTCTACTTGATACTTTTCAGTATCCAAGCAAGAACCAATAGACAATAAGGCCAGCGGCATGTCAAAGAAAACTGCCTGAGGATTATATAGGATTATTTTTTTCATTTCTAAAAGCCTTCAATTTCTGGTTGTCTGTATTTCAGCCAATATTTCTGAAGTACTTTCAACTCATATGGATAATGAAAAGTATTGGTTTTATAACGTAATGCTGACACGGAGCGCATTACCTTTCTCTTGAATGGAGTTACCCCCAAATCAGATACCGTAGGGTGATAGGCATTGAGTACGGTTTCAAAGTTTCTAATCTTATCAACCATCTGAGATGTTAGCCAAGGTGTTAATGGGTTCTTCCTTAGGTCGAAGTTTTCCCAAGATGGATTTAGCCAATCTTCTAACTCTTCAGGAAAAGAAAAACCAGCTTTGGTAATTTCATCATTTAAATCTGAGCCTTCAGTAGGTACTGGACTGTAAATGTAAATTATAATTTCTGTTTCTGGATTTACTTCCTTCACCTTTTTTATAAAATCAATGTCTTGGTCTATTTGCCTCATCACTGATTTTTCATCCTTTCCAGGAAAGCCTAATACAAATGAATATTCAGGAACGATATTAAACTGTCTTAACCTCTTTGCGAAACGTAGAATCTGTTCAGCTGATTGTGTCCCTCCTTTGTCTACTTGCTTCAGCACTTCATCGTTGCCACTTTCAGCACCAAAAAAGATCATACGACAGCCTGACTTACTAAGGGTATCGAGTTCTTCATCACTATACTGATCCATGGTGTCAATTCTGCCCTCTCCCCACCACTGGATGTTGTCATCCATCACAAGTCGAGAGAACTCAACTGAACGCTTCTTAGAAACAAAAAAATTATTATCATGAAACTCAATAGAGTCTATTGAGAATTCATCTTTCAACCTTTTAAACTCGCTGTAAATCCTTTGAGCCGATTGTCCTTTCCAACGCGCATTATAAATGGGCACAACAGCACAGAATGAGCATGTAAATGGGCAACCAAAACTGGCATGATAACCAAGCGTTCTTTTTCCTAAAAATGTCTTGGGTAAAAATTTGGTAAGTGGATAAAACTCGTTTAAATACTCGTAGGGTAAATCCGGGAGTTTATCTTGATTAAGCAATCCTTGTTTACGTGTTGTTATAATCTCTCCTTGGGCGTTCTTAAAAATAAGGTTTTCTATATCATCGTAAGGTTTATCATCATTTATCGCCTCTAAAAGCCTAGGAAACACATCATCACCAGGCCCACTAATGATTACATCAACATAGCCGCTATCTAGACATACTTTGTTTTGGTTTGAGGCAAAGTAGCCCCCCCATATATTTACTACATCGGGATACTCTTCCTTTACGCGCTTAACATAGGGTATTGCCTGCTTGAGTTGTTGCCCAGGCATGACTGATGACCCGAAATATTTAAAATTACCAGTTTTAAGGTATGCCTCGATAATTGCCCAAGGGTCTTCTTCCATGTTACCGTCAACAAACACATAGTCATATTTACCATGTATTGACGCCCCCACTTGTAGAATTGAGTTAGGTATACGGTATTTGCTATTGGCACTTCTTGGATTAAAGAGGATTACTGAATTACTTTTGAACATTTAAGCGAATATATTTGTGGCAAAGGCCAAGATAAGAATTTAACCCAACACAACCATTCTAATCGTAAGCTTTACTGTGAGTAGATTTTACAAGAAGCCTGAAAAGGATCAACATTACAATTTGGGATAATGCACTCCCTAAAAGGGCTCCATTAAGACCTAACGTTGGGATAAAAAGCCAAGTAAGCAGTAAGTTAACCCCTGCTGAAAAAACACTAACATAGACTACTCTTCTCTCTTTATTAGCCTTATACAGTTTGAAAATTGAAGGCATAAAAATAAGAAACGGTATTAGATATAAGAGTCCAAAAAGATAAGTGTACACGTCAAAACGATTGGGTGCCAGCCATTCCAAAATCAATGCTAGTGTAACCAAGCCAAGAATTATAATAGGGACACCAATTTTAAAAACAAAAGCGCCTATCCCCTTTATTACTCCTTCTTTACTTCTATAAACAAATTTAATCAGTGGCTCAATTAAGAATCCAATTATAGCCTGAATAACAGACAAACCCCCAATTACAATCTGGTACGCGGCAATATCACGACTCCCCTCCAAAATAGTTAACATGTATAAATCAGACTTAGATTGTAACCAACCACTCAGGCCAATTGCAAAAAATGGGAATCCAAATTTCAGCGTGTATCCCAGTTTGAAGGATGGCTTAGCCTTAAAAAGCTGTAAGCCTTTTAGGGCGATAGATAAGTAGATTGACTTGATGATTAGAACACCTGACTGAACAGCGAGAATGAGGTTTACATCAAACTCTGAAATAAAAGTTAATCCAATAACGAAACAGACAAGTCCCAATATTTCGGCACTAATGCGCTTAATGAAGCTTTCTGTAAAAACAGTAGGCCCATCATAACTCAAATAGAAAAATTGAACGATAATAATCAAAACACTTAGTGCCGCAGTCTTAAATGGCAATAAAATGAACAAGGTTAAGCTCAAGGGTAGCAAAAAGGCCCTGCTCGCTAGGTTGGTTAAAAATGTTTTTCCGATTTTTGCTGGATCAAGGCTTAATTCCTTGATCAAAAAATTCCTGCTGCCCCAATTACAGACCAAAGTAATTGGAAAGATCGTAAGTTGAATGAACACAAACTTCCCCCAGCTTTCGATACCGAAAAGGTATATTCCTAATGAGGCAGTAATAAGGCCAGAAAATGGCAAAATGGCTCCCTGTAGAGCGCTGATGCCTATTGTTCTAAATCTGCTTATCCTCATTTTCTTCGAATATCAGGAGTTCTTAAATAGATACAAAATTCATGACCATTTCAATCCAAAGATTTGTCTTCTTGTAGTTAGCATCAAACATTGAGCTATTATGGTATCCCTCCAATCAGTTGAGGGTCCTCAATCAAGTATTTAAATATCAAATCAGACATATTTCTACTGCCCCTTGGGTTAAAGTGCATATCATCATAGAAGTTCTCAGCAGTAGCAACTAACTTTTTTTGACTATTTAAAACTGGAGTGTTTAACTCAATACAGATTTTTTCAAACTCCATATTCAGTAAATCCATCGCTTTTCTCAAATCACCTTCGCCATATCTTTTACCACCATATAATGCGTTCTGCCAAGCGTTCAAATCATCACTTTCTACATCCCAAGAAACTGCTTGTGTTGCAACCAGTAACTTTATACCTAGTGATTGGCAAATGCCTATTAATGCTTTTAAGTTATGTCTAGAAAGGCTAAAATCTAACTCCTTTGGGAAATTAGAAATAGGCATTTTTTGAAATTCCCTAGCAAGTATTCTTTGCCTTGTTTTCGCAGTAACATGATACGCGTTAGGCATATACCCTTTTAAGAGGTAGTAAAATCTTCTACCCAATTGAGTATCTGTAAGAAACAGGTTTAACCCCTTACTTCTTGGTGCATTGGTCAAGTCTAATTTATACAAATCGCTATTAGACATAGGTCCATACAGATCATTAACGCCAGTATAAACAATAAATAAATCGGGCTTTAAATGAATTAGCTTTTGAATAATCAAATGCAAGTTATCAGTCAGACTGTGCCCAGACTGACCTGCATTGATTACTTTGAATGTTTTTTCTAAGCCTATTGTATTGAGTTGATCTCCCAGTAAACTTGGCCAGTCATCTCCATCGTTCAGAAAGGCACATTCAGTCGTACTACCCCCAATGGCAAAAACACGAAATTCATTATTCTCTTTGTCTCGAGTTGGCATGTCTTGCGAATTTCTAAAGCCAAGATTATTGGATGTAAGCTGAGGGTATTTGATATATTCCTCAAAGCCCGGAAGAGAATCTTCTATGATAAATGAAAAATTTTTATTGGGCAGTTTAACTGGATTGAAATATTGTCGGATAGAAATTTTATCCTGCTCAAAAGGATCATTCACAGGGTAAAACTGCAAAATACCTTCCGCTAAAAGACCCAAAATGATCAACAAACAAAAGTTCACTAAAACTATTTTTATACTTCTTCTCAAAGTCATTAAGGCCATTCTTTTTTTCATCACAATAAAATTAAACCACTCACAAAAGCACCGTAAATTGGCCAAGTTATACTTTGACAAGAATTTTTCTACACTTCACCAATTACTCGTTGTAGCCTAAAAAGACTCTTCAAACGCTATTGTAGCATTCTAAATATCTTTGCACAGTCTCTTCTATACTAAAAACAACTTTACTAGGCAAAGCCACCACTTCCTTATCAACAAGCAAAACTAACTTTTCTGCCATTTCATCCCTTCCAGAAACGACTATGCTCTTTGTGTGTTGGCCTGCAATCCCAACCCTTTCAGACAAGGTGTACATTCCAGCATTCAGCGCTTCAACGAACACCATTCCAAATGACTCGAAACGTGAGGTGTGCAGCAAAACTTTACTTTGCCGCATCAGGCTTAATACTTCGACCCGAGACTTTTGTCCAATGAGTTTGACATTTTCTTCTAACATTAACCTTTTAATCTGATCCAAAAGCATTCCTCTTTTTGGACCATCTCCAACAATCATCGCCTTAATATCAGGCTTTACTTTTCTTGCCATGTCAATTACCTCAAGAAACAGATCAAACTGTTTAAGTTTTATAAGTGACCCTACTCCAATAACATCAATGGACCTGATATCATTTGTTTTGACTTCCTGTCTCTCCTCCACTCCCCAATGAATTACCTTATCCACCTTGCAACGACTTTTCTCTTTCTGAAATTCAGAAACTGCAATCAAGTTCATTTTTTTACTGGCCGTGAGGTACCTCAGTTTCTTTGTAAAGAAAACATCTTGGCCCATCATTGTTGCTATATGTGGAATATCGAACTTTCTACTGAGCATACTCCCTATAATAGCTGTTTGATTTATCCAAAAGGTGTGTATTACATTGGGAGAAAAATCCTTAACGAATTTAGAAACTCGAGGGAAAATTTGAAATGACGAAAAAGCTCTTGATAGAAATGTGCTTTGGGAATGACCTAAAGCAACTATCTTTATTGAATGCCAAAAATAGGTTTTTGAAGAGAGCGGATAATAAATCGACACCACCATAACGTTATCGAAACACCCACTGGCTGAGAGTGCTTTTACATAAATTTGTAGTGCAGGAACGCATGTATCATCCAATTCATCTTTTGGAAAGCCAGGTGTTATAATCAGTAAATTTTTAGACATTTATGAAAATGAGAAAGAAACTCTTTAAGATACTTATTCCTTTCACAATGTTATTCATTTTTCTTGAGCTAGGTCTTATGACCCTCAGCAAGGTGGGCGTGATTAAGCTAGAGGAACCTATCTATTCTTTTGATAACTCAAGACGGTTTTGGGCCGAAAACGACCCTGATTTTGGTGTTTGGCACTCCGCAAACTATGCGTTTAGACATAAAACAGAATGTTTTGATGTGAAATACTTAACGAATTCGATTGGTGCCAGAGACAAAGAAAGAAACATTTCCGCTAGCGGAAGCCGAGTGGCTGTCATTGGCGATTCTTTTGCAGAGGGGTGGGGTGTTGAAGATCAAGACCGTTTTTCGAATTTATTGGAAGGAAGAACAGGTGTTGAGTTTATGAACTTCGCTGTAGGAGGTGCAGGAATGACGCAAGAGTATCTTATTTATAAAAACAAAGTGATGCCCTATGAGCATGACGCAGTTTTATGGGCGCTCTTTCCGATTAATGATATTGTTGATGATGACATTGAATTTCACGCAAAATATTCACAAAATAGATATAGAGCCTATTGGGTAGGTGACTACCCTGACTATCAAATTGAGCATGGGTTAGATTCTGTTCAGCAATCTCATTTTTATTTTGATAAGCCAGATCGGATTTTGGTTTTATTAAAGAATTTCACCTACAGCTATAACATGTTGAGAGCTTTTAAATACGCATATCAACGAACACAAATACCCGAATTTGACAGGAGTTCTTACCCTGGTTACTTTAATATTAATAAAGCTCAATGGAACAGAGCTAGGTATAACATAGAAAAAATGAAGGCGCTTTTGGGAGATAAAAAACTGTATATCATCACGATCCCAGGTGAACACACCTTCAAAGCATATAATGACCGTAATCGTCAAGTGCCATTAAGAGATAGTTTGAATAAATGGAGTGAGAAGCTCGGTTATGAGTACTATGATTTATTGAGCGAAGCAGATCAGCTCGACAGTATAGAATGGAAAAGTCTATACTTTGACTGTGATGCACATTGGAGTACCATAGGCCATGAATGGGCTGCTGAGAAGATTGATTCTGTCTTTAGTATTTCACGATAATCACAATTTAAAACAGTCATTGTTCTGTAAACCGTAGTTATAAAATATACTTGAACCTTTTATGAACTAGAATAATAAAGTAGGAGGCGATTAAAGAAGAAATTAAGGTCAAAAACATTAAAGTGATTGAATCAAAGTCAAATACTTTGCTGTAATTAATTATAAAAATGGGGTGGATAAAGTAAATAGCTGCTAAATACAGCGCCATTGATTTTGTGTTGAATTTTTTTGGTCGCAAGTTTAAATTTAAGGTCAAAATAAAAATTATAGGACAAATAAAGAGGGACATTAAATAAACATCAAAGCCTCCGTACCTCCCTGATAGCCTAAAATAAAGCAGTACACTTTCTACAGCGAAAATTGTAGCGCTAATTACAAGTAAAATTACAAGCGTTCGCTTCTTGATCTTTTGCTCAAACCCAGCTTTCTTTATTAAGTAACCCACTGTTAGAAAAGGGAATCCTATGAATAAGAAGTTTCTATGAGAGAAATTAAGACCAAAAAACTCATCAATCATAAGGATATTTATAAATAGATTGTACTCTCCCGCATATTCAACAAATACTCCTGCCAGAAATAACAACAAGGCTGAAATTAGTAGCGCTCGATCTGAGAGCCCCTTCAAGAAGTACAATATCACTCCGCCTCCTAATAAGGAAGATATGTAATGCAAATGATGAAAACCAAAGATCAAATCTATTACACTACGAAAAAGGTTAAACTCATCTATATCTACCCAGTATGGGAAATAAACTAGCATCCAGATTACATATAGAATGGCTACTCTTTTGATCCAACTTAGTGCTTTGCCTTCTCTGAAAGCTCTCTCTGAAAAATACCCGCTAAAAATCAGAAATAAAGGAACGACAACTCTAACTAGCCCATTACTAATAGCATGACCCATTGCCTGACTATAGTCATATAAAAAGCTACTGTGCGTAGCCACAACCAGTAAAACTAGAACGACTTTAAGTAAATCTATAGACTGATATCGTTGCATAAGCAATTGGTTAAGCCATTCATGATTCCATTTATCTGATTTCTTTTTTTATTAATTCATATACGGCCCACTCACTCCCAAAACTATGAATTCTGACTGTATCGTGAGCATACAAAGCACTCTGAAGATTAGTGTCTACATTCGAGTTTATCCAAACTTTTTCGAATTGATATTTATTGAAAAACAGAACATCCCCCTCTCTAAATTCATGAAGCTCAATTATGAGGTTTTCAACTCTTTTTGAATCTCCCAAATAACTGTTAACAGCGACATCAAGGTCATAACCAAAGTACCTCTCATTATCGATTGACTCTATATAGTTGGCCACTTCCTTTTCAAAATGATTTCTTTTTGCAGACCCATTGATTAGATAGAAAAACATGCCCAGTTGGGCACATGTAAAAATTAATAAGGAACAATTTCGTAATAATTCATACCCTGCTAATTTTCTCCAATGCCAACACCTGATAAATGGTTTAATACTCAGAATGATTAAGAAAGGAAATGCAGGGATTAAAATGCGAATATTTTGAAAAGGAAAACCCGCTGCGAATATTAAATAAAGACCAATAGAGCATGTATAGATTAAATGGTCAGACTTTATAAAATCATTTCTACGGGCCCAAAAAAGCAGAAAAACAAACGGAGTGAAGAAAACAGGATACCAAAACAGCTTGCTAGCAAATAATATATTAGCCAACACATAAACCTGTGTGCCATCGGCAGTAAGAAAACTACTTCTAAATAGGTTTAGAGCTGACCAACTTTTCAGAAAGTGATTATCAAACAGTCCTCCGCCTTTGGGACTACCAACTGATATTAACATCTCGGGCAAAGAAGCCACCAAGATAGCAAGGGCTCCAATAGTCAAGTAGTGGTACTTTCCTGACTTGACGATTCTTAAAAAAACAAAAATGCCTTGGGGAATCAGTAGAATAAAAACCGGGTATCGAGTGAAAACAGCGAATGCGACAAAAAAGAACCAAACGGTGAGATGTTTTACTTTAGAGAACTTGCTGTACTCTTTAAAATAGTAGATTGAGCCACAGAGAAAAAATACGGTTAAAGGTTCCGACATCACATGAAACCCGTTTTTAAACATTACGGGGGAAAAGACAAAACCAACAATTATGAGCATAATTGCTGCTTTATCATTATGATTTTTTTGAACATACTTCAGTAAGAAAATAGCACTACCGATATGAGACAGTAGTGAAATGGCCTGTAGGGCATAAGGACTTTCGCCTATGACCAGCTGTAACAACGCTCCAATAAAAGGATACATAATGGTCCAGTAAAAACCTTCCACCTCTCCTTTTCCTAAGAGGAAGTCAGAGATGACATGACTAAAACGGTAGTATTCATGAGTATCCTGCCCAAATAACCCATTAAAGTCAAAGATGAAAACAACGGTCAAGGCAACTAATAAAATCACCAAAATGGCCAATACCGGAGCCTTAGAAAGCTTAGTTATTGCTCTTAAAAATGGGAAACTTAACATTGAATTTCTTAGATAAAAAATATTGAAACGACACCCTTAAAACACCAAACCCATATATCATGCTTCGTTTCAAATTAATTGATGAAGCTTCAGGAAAGTACTTAGTCGGACAGGTTACTTCGGCAATCTCATGATTTTTATAGAGAATTTGTGCTAGCATTTCGTTATCAAATATAAAATCATCAGAGTTGTCCTCATACTCTAGGTCATTTAATACATCTATTGAAAAAGCCCTTAAGCCAGAATGATATTCTGAAAGTTTCTGACTCATTAGTAAATTCTGAATAAAGGTTAGACCTCTATTGGCTATGTACTTATAAAGAGGCATCCCCCCTTTCAATGCTCCCTTTCCAAGTATTCTTGAGCCTAATACAACAGGATAAACTTCATTGGCAATAATTGATGCCATCGCCTCAATTAACTTGGGCGTATATTGATAATCTGGGTGTATCATTAAAACGATATCAGCCTCTAGCTCCTTGGCTTTTCTATAACAAGTCTTTTGATTGGCACCGTACCCCATGTTTCTATCATGTCTGATCACATGTTTAATCCCCAAAGCCTTTGCAAGTGAGAGTGTGTTATCCTGACTAAAGTCATCGGTTAAAATCACCTCATCCACTACATTAAAAGGGATCTCGCTGAAGACCTGAGCTAATGTTCGCTCCGCATTAAATGCAGGCATTACAATCACGATTTTTTTTCCTTTTAACACTATACTCTATCTAACCCTTGGTAATTACAACCCATGGAAATGGTGAATCCTTAGTTAATCGCCTAAGAAGACCTTTTTTATACTTCACCTCTGCATTTAACCCATTCAGAGAATCCCATGTATGGTGTGAATAATTTTTAGCGAAATCATCTTCTCCAATTCCACTGTAATACTCTTTTGACCTTTCAATAGCTTCATTTACTTCCGCTAAACTATAAAACGGACTGTCAATAATATGAATTTCTCCTTCGGGAATTAATAATTCTAAAAGTCTTGAAATGATTTTTTGAAATGAAGGAAAATACTGGATTACTCCATTTAATGTTATGGTTTGAAATACTTCGCTTTTAAATGGGGTCTCCCAAATATCAGCATAACAAAAGAAAAGTTTTTCACCTTTAAAAAAATTTGCTGCTTGGTAAAGCTCTACTTTATTGACTTCTACACCAAGCACTACTGCCGAAGTCG
>JBLIES010000008.1:0-38689 GCA_047633135.1 Roseivirga sp. | reverse complement strand
TAGATAGCCCTTGTAAGCGTCTCCATTTATAGTAGTTACTTTTCCGTAGAGCGAAATTTTGCTGACCTGGGCTTTGGCTTGATTCACTATTATGAGTAGGCCAATAAGAATACCAATAACAAGAATTGCCTGTCTTAGCTTTCGTTGAATAAAATGTGCTGTGCGGTTCATAAAACAAACATAAAACAAAGGCTTATGACTACGTAAGCTTTCCATCTGTACTGGTATTTTCTTGAGCTGAATCGGGATAAACTTAAGTTTAACGATTTACTTACTTGGGAAAGATGGACGCATCAAGCCCTGGGACTATGCGCAGGGCATTCTTATAATAGATTTTCTTCAGCACATCATCAGAAAGACCTAAGCCATACATACTCCAAAAAGCATGGTATTTTTTGTAATAAGGAAAATACTCGTCTTCTGTTTCTAACACCCTAAAGTAAGTAGGGTACTCATCGGGGTTGTAGGCATCTTTCCCGAAGAGCACACGGTCTTGGTATTTGGTAAGAAAAGCATTTGCAAACTTTGGTTGTCTACCTAATTCGGCAATAACGGCACCTATTTCAACCATCATGTTGGGCATAGCATCTAGTAATTCGCCTAAATGCGCTAAGTCATTGCCGTACCAGGCCATATGGGCAGCGATAAAAATGGTGTTCTTGTGCTTTTTAAAAACATTGTGTTGCTCTTGGATCAAAGTTTCCCAAGGCACAGGCTTATTCGCTTCACGCTTTCTATTTGGGTGAGTCTTTAGTTCTAACCATCGTTCATTGTTGGCATCAAAAGGCTCCCAGAATGGTTTTGGATCGGCTGTATGAATGAGTACTGGAATGCCCAACTCACCACATTTCGCCCAGATTGGATCTAATCTTGGATCATCAACCGCTACTCTATTACCATCAATATCCTCCACCGAAAAACCTAAACTTTTAAAAATTTTAAGCCCTTTTGCTCCAGCTTTAAAATCTCTTTCTAATTGGCTTGCAGCTATTTTCCCCCAGTCCTTTTCTCCAACATTACTAAAAGACACGTTGGCGAAAACAATGAAGCGATTGGGCTGATTGGCTTTGATGTTCTCATTAGCATCAACGATCGACTTTCCACTTCCACCACTCAAATTGACCATAAGGCCCATATTCAGTCCATCCATTTCTGCGGCCAGCTTGTTCAAATCTTTCTGTCCCATTCTCCATTGGTGACTGTGGATATCAATAAAAGGAAATTTAGCTCGTGTCACTGGGTGCTCGGGTACTTTAAGATTTGACGGAGGATTATACTCTTCGAAGCTAAGGTCTTGGGCGGTGAGCAGAGCAGTACCGAAAAGCGCTAAGCCAGTGAAAATGGATTTTAGATAAGTCATACTGAGAAATTTAAACCTAGGGTTTGGGGTAAATCAAATGAATTCTAATCGACTTCCATTAAAGACTTACTAATGAAGCTAATAGAATAACACATTTTCCATTAATTTAAAGATCTTAAACGCAAATACAATGGAGATTTCTTTGAAAGGGAAAGTGATTTTAGTGACAGGTGCCTCTAGAGGAATTGGCAGGGCCTTAGCCAAAGGCCTTTCCGATGCTGGTGCAGCAGTGGCGGTGCATTATAATCGAAATCACGAAGAGGCGCAATCTCTTCTAAAGATATTAAACAACGGATGTCAACTGTTCAAAGCTGACCTCTCAACGGCTGAAGAAACGATTAACTTGTTTAAACAAGTAAGTTTGAAAATGGGCTCAGTTCATGTGCTGATTAACAATGCAGGAGTAGCGGCTTCTTCCGATATGATGGGCAATGATGAGCAATGGCTGGTAGATTGGGATTTTACTATGGCCATTAACTTACAAGCCACAGGTTTGCTTTGTAAAAAAGCGATTGAATCATTTGTTCAAAACGGGGGAGGAAGCATTATCAACATTTCTTCTAGAGCAGCTTTTCGAGGTGATACGGCCGATTATGTGGCTTATGCTGCCTCAAAGGGTGGAGTAGTTGCCCTTACGAGATCAATTGCAAGGGCCTATGGAAAGCAAAATATTAAGGCTTTTAACATTGCTCCTGGTTTTGTGAGAACAGACATGGCGCAAGATTTTATGGACCAGTACGGAGAAGATTATGCCTTGAATGATATTGCGCTCAATGAATTAACCAAACCCGAAGACCTCGCCCCTTTGGTCGTTTTAATGGCTTCTGGTAAAATGGATCACGCCACAGGTTGTACAATTGATATTAATGCGGGAAGTTATGTGCATTAGTGGGGATTGTTATTTTGGCTATGAATAGCTCGTCCTCTTTTTCCACTTTAAATTCAAAGCCAAGTTTTTGAGATAGCTGATCGCAGATCCATAAGCCTAAATTATTTCCGTGCAATGCTGACTTTGCCAAGTCGATTTTATTGGTGAATTTCAGTTCGATAGCATTCTCTATTTGTCTGACATCGATCAAGAACTTATCCACGTTATTGCTGTATCGAATTGCATTAGCAATAATATTGTAAACTATACTTTCCAATTTAGAACTATCTGTTGCTACACTAAGAGCTGTTTCCATAGCTGAGATATTGATTCTCGATTGCAGCTTGGCTGTTAAGAAGCTACCATTCATCTTTTCTAAAATATCATAAAGTAAGTCATCAATTCTGAGGCTTTCAATATTCAAGGTGACGCTATCTGATTTAAGTTGACTCATTAAAAGGAAGTCTTGCACCACATTTTCTAAGCGAATCACCTCTTCTTTTAAACTGACTAATGTGGATTGCTCATTGATGCTTTTGATCTGTTGTAATTTCACCTCCAATTCGGAGCGCATATTGGCTAAAGGTGTTCTTAGCTCGTGGGCGGCTGATGCAAAGAACTGATTCTGATGCAAAATTGAATCTTCAATCCTTGAAATCATTTCATTCATGGTTTGCGAAAGTTGGGTAATCTCATCATTCGCTGGAGAAACGGGGAGTCTTTCCATTTTGGTAGAAGCCTTAACGGATTTGGCCTTGACAATTAACTTCTGAAGCGGCTTTAGATTAAAGTCTGCAATCAATAGCGCAAAAAGAAAGGCTAGGGCTGCTGCACCAGCGTTCGCAAGAATTAGGTTTCCTCTAAGGCTTTCAATTTCTGCATACACTAGTTTGTTATTCTTTGCTAAGACCAAGCTTACTCTTCCGCCTTCCTCCATGATCCGATTGACTATGGCATAAGTGAATGTGTCGATTTTTATGAATTCGTTCGGTAGAAATTCACCTTCTTCGTTGGTGTTTTCTATCTCAACAAAGACAGAAGAGAAGATTTCTGGAAAATCGGACCTTTCGTAAATCAATTGGCTTTCGAAAATATTGCTGTACCAAATTTGAAAAGGTTGGTCGGCTTGAGTGACAGGGATTTGATCTAACTCAGGGCTTACGGAATTAAGAATTCCTTCGGTTTCTATTCTAGCCCCGTCTCTAAAGGCGTTTATTAAACTGGTTTTGATAGATTGAAATAAGAAATAATTGAAAATCAGCGAAACACCGAAGAAGACCACAAAGAAAGATGCAGCAATCTTGAAGCGGATACTTTTGAAGAAATGATTGAGTCGCAAGCTTAGCTTTTTATAAGTTCGCCTTGAATTTTATAACCGTATCCCACTTGTGTTTCGATGAGTTTGGGTTCAAAATCAAAGTCAATTTTTTTACGAAGTTGGTGAAGATGCACTTCAACCACATTGCTTCCTCGATCGAAATTGATATTCCAGATTTTCTCTGTGATTTCAGACTTCGATAATACACGATTGGCATTGACCAACAACAGTTCTAAGATAGAGAACTCTCTTTTACTAAGCTCAACTAATTGATCTCCTCGTGTAACTTCACGTTTGATCAAATCTACTTTTAGGTCTTTTATTTGCAATATTGATGCTCGCGCTGAGCCAAATTTTCTTTGCACATTTCTAACCCTTGCTTTCAGCTCTTCAAAATCAAAAGGTTTTTTAATGTAGTCCACGGCACCTAAATCCAGCCCTTTAATTACATGCTCACTTTCGCTTAGCGCACTCATAAAAATGATAGGAGTGTCAATCGAAAATTCACGCAGGTTCCTTAAAACTTCAAAACCATTCTGACCTGGCAGCATGATGTCTAACAAGATCAAATCGAACTCATTGACTGCCGCTGTTTCTAAGGCTTCACTTCCATTAGATTCATGTGTGACAACATAGCCAACCTCCGTAAGTCCTTTGGCTATAAAGTTGGCCAGCTTTACCTCGTCTTCAATCAACAGTATTTTCATAAGGCGTTGGCAAGGTTTACTTTGCTTACAAAAGTTTTTCCATTTATTGTGATCTTAGACGGAATGTAGATGGAGTAACCTAATTGGTTTATTTCTGTGTCAAGTTCCTTTCTTTTCCAACCTTCGATCTTCAAGGTTTTATTATTCCTTAAGAGTTCTGTAATGGAGATGGCCATTTTTGAATCGACTTTAACGTAGTACTTACCATCTAAAATAATCCCTCGAAGTACATCTTCTTTGTGTACTCGTTCAAAATTTAAATTGGTGATTGTACCGCTTATTTCTTGACTCTGGTCTAATGAATAGCTTTCCGTGGAATTTGCGAAGCCTTGTAAGCGCAACGTGTCCTTCTGGCTGCAAATCGCATAAAGAAAATTATAGTACTCACTTTTGACATAGCCATTACTAGTTTTATTCCTATAATAAAACGATAGCTCTTCCTCTGCATGCTTTGCTAAAAAGCTCTGTACAGGTTTAGCATCGATTTCATTGAAACGATACATGATTTTTTCGCTTTTAGAATTGGTTTCTAAGAAAGAGATGAATCCGAGATTATCGGGTAAAAGATCATTAGCCACACCTAATTTTTGATCTAAAAACATCGAAATTCGGCCATATGAAGGCATTATGGAACTTCCGTATTGATTATTAATGATCATTCCATATGCCATATTCCATGTGTTTCTGCTTTTAAAAACGTAGCCCTCCTTCTCTGTTTTCTTAGGCCTTACATAAGTGACATATTCCGATTCAAAATACTCTTCATTATTTGCAATGTTACTTTTTGCAATTAAACTATCTCCGTTTTTCAGAAGAATTAAATATTCTCGCCCTTTGAGTTTTACTCTATCAATAATTTTAGCACCAATTATTGTTTCGAAATTTTGATGCTCCGAAGTTCTTTTAGATTGATTTATCCTTTGGTGAAGCTCCAGAGAATCTTTCCCACTCTTAACTTGAAGTAAGTAACCCACACCTTTTATCTTTTCACCAATTTCCTTTTCAATTTCCTTTGTGGATGTACTTTTGAAGGGAATTCTCTCAAAAAACTCCTTGTCACCACTAGCCTTAACTTCAATCCTTTCATTTCCATTGATGTAGTCTTTTATCTTTTGACCATTTTCTGCCGCAAAGGACAGCCTGAATAAATCCCCATTATCTCTTTGAAAAATGGCTCCAATCAAAGCATTCTCAATATATGGTTCGCCATAAACAGACTTAATAAATTTACCCTGTAGTGTGACTGTAATATGTGAGGATTTGTCATTAGCCCTTTTTACAAAGTCCAGCATTTTGGCTGAGGCCTCTTGACTTATTGCTGGGATGCATAAAATCATTAGCATTAATAGTGTTGCTAGGTGCTTTCTCATAATTAGAAATTTCTTCGAACTTAACTTGCGGAGATTAATTCAAGCTTAAAAGAGAATTAATTTTTCTTAATGGTCATGGACTAACTCTAATTCATAAGTCAACTATTTTTTGTAAAATGAATTTGAAACCAACCTTATAACTATGGAAGAACAAGAAATCAACCAAGAAGTGTCAATCGGCCAATGGGCATTGACTATTTTTCTCACCGCCATTCCCATGGTCGGATTTATTCTACTTATCGTGTGGGCAGTAAACTCGGATACCCCTAAATCTAAATCCAATTGGGCCAAAGCGATGCTTATTTTTTATGTGATCGGAGCAGTGTTCGCAATCCTTTTTGGAGCCTCAATCATTGCATTTTTAGTAGCCAGTGGTAACCTTGACAACCTATAATTAACGGAGGCCTCGAGGACTATCGAGGCCTTAACTATTTACCTATCATGAGAGAACGCTGCAATTGGTGCGAAAATACTTTTGATCAATACGTCAAATACCATGATGACGAATGGGGCATACCAGTGCACGATGATAAAACTCATTTTGAGTTTTTGACTTTAGAAGGAGCCCAAGCGGGTTTGAGTTGGTCTACCATTTTAAAGAAAAGGGAAGGCTATCGAGCACTTTTTGCTGATTTTAATGTGGAGGTAGTCGCTGAAATGAGTGCACCAGAGTTGGAAACCATTCTGCAAAATCCAGCCATAATTAGAAACAGGCTTAAGGTTTATAGTACCGTGCTTAATGCTCAAAAATTGAGGGAGGTACAAAAAGAATTTGGGTCTTTCGACAAATACGTATGGGCCTTTGTAGGGGGTCAGCCCATTGTGAATCAATGGAAAAGTAGAAAAGAGGTGCCAGCGACAACACTAGAATCAGATGCTTTGAGCAAAGATTTAAAAAAGAGAGGCTTTAAATTTGTTGGGAGTACCATTATGTACGCCTACATGCAAGCATGCGGCTTGGTAATGGACCATACCGTTGATTGCTATCGTTACGCTGAACTTACTTAGTCGGCAAAACTTAAAACAATTTCCTTTCTAAGGATTTGAATTAAAAAAATACCCACTTCTTTGTCCTCATAATTTACGGGTAAGGTGTAGATGATAAATTTTTTATCAGCGCCAAATTGTACGTTTGAGCTCGATTTTATACCGTTTTCATAGTTGTAATTGTAAGCATCAAAGACATCTTTCGCCTTACCACTAAGTGCCACTTCAATACCGTAAGGCAGAAAGATTTCGCTAGGAAGAAACCTGATACTATCCTGTAATTCGATCTTGTAAAGCCCTTCTGGAGTGAAATCAATGCTTTTTAGGGCTAAATATTGATTACCCATTTCTGTAGCCTTTTCTAAAATATTGGCATCTGAAACCACTTGAATTTCTTGGCTTTTCAATCCCTCTCGGGCTTTTTTAGTGTCAATCTTTTGATCTGAACAAGCGAAAACAAAAAGGAGGATGAATAGGGGGCTTAAATTTCTCATTGGAATATTTTTCTTCTGTCTGTTTACGTAAAATTAACAGCCTTACCAATTGTTTCTTAATTTTAGCAATTAATTAACGCAAATATGATTGAAAAGCTAGAGGCGGTTAAGTCGAGATTCGAAGAAGTAGGTCAACTATTGCTTCAGCCTGATGCCATGGCTGACATGAAGGAGTACTCAAGAACTAATAAAGAGTACAAGGACCTTGAAAAAATAGTAGTCGTTTACAACGAGTACCTTTCGGTGATTCAGAATATAGCATCATCGAAAGAAATTCTTCAAAACGAAAAAGATGAAGAGTTTCGAGAAATGGCGAAGATGGAGCTGTCAGAGCTCGTGGAAAGAAAAGATGAATTAGATGAGGAACTGAAAGTTATGCTGATCCCGAAAGATCCTGATGATTCGAAAGACATCATTATGGAAATAAGAGCAGGGGCAGGCGGGGATGAAGCGGCAATTTTTGCCGGAGATCTTTATAGAATGTATGACAGATACATCGAGACTAAAGGTTGGAAAAAGGAATTGATCAACCTTAGTGAGGCTTCTTCTGGTGGTTTCAAAGAGATAGTGTTCAGTGTGTCAGGAGAGGATGTCTACGGAGCCTTGAAATTTGAGTCAGGAGTTCACCGCGTTCAGCGTGTGCCGGTTACAGAATCACAAGGAAGGGTTCATACTTCTGCTGCTTCTGTAGCGGTATTGCCAGAAGTAGACGCTATCGATGTGCACCTAGACATGAAGGACGTGAGAAAAGATACTTACCGTTCTTCAGGTGCGGGTGGTCAGCACGTTAACAAAACTGAATCTGCTGTTCGCTTAACGCACCTGCCAACAGGACTCGTGGTCGAGTGCCAAGATGGTAGATCGCAACATAAAAACTTTGATAAAGCATTAAGCGTGTTGCGTTCTCGGATGTACGAGATTGAAAAGAACAAGCAAGATGCTGAAAATGCCAGCAAGCGTAAATCATTGGTGGGCAGTGCTGATAGGTCCGACAAGGTAAGAACTTACAATTACCCTCAAGGTAGAGTGACAGACCACAGAATTGGATATTCTCAGCACAATTTGCCTACTGTAATGGATGGAGAAATTGGCGAATTCGTAGAACGACTAAGGATTGCAGAATACTCTGAGAGAATGACAGAGAGCACAACGTTCTAAAAGGATTAGCATTACTAGTGCAAAATCTGTTGAATGATTACGTCAAGTTCTTTTTGATGATCACTGATATATTTTAATCCTGCTTCTTTCAAAGCAATCAAATTTTCTGGGCTAACGTCATCCATGGCGGACTTTGCATCTTGCAATCCAGGTTGTATTCTATGGTAGAATGCGCCACTCTCTGTCGCAGCGAAAATCTGCTTTAATTGATAATCAACAGTTTCAGAATTACCAGACATCATCACATCAATTACGGGTTGTATCCATTGTACAGCTCCCCAGCGTTTTGCTTTGGGGTAAGTGTAGGGGGTTAGCTCAGTACCTGTGCCTAAGGAGATCATGAGTATCTCTTTCGGGGTTGGGAAGGTTATATTTCCAGGGCTGTCTTCCTTCTTAAAGTCAATCGTTCTGGCCTCTGCGAAAGCACAAAGGGAAGGGTTGTTTGCGAAAGTACCACCATCAATCAAGGCCAAAGGAGCTTTGATTTCAGACCTTATCAGAGCGGGGGCGAAATAGGTTGGAGCTGCAGAAGTAGCCCTGGTTACCTCTTTTACCTTGTAGTTTTTTACTGGATTATTGACGCCATCTAGCTTATTAAAAAATACAGAAGAGCGATTTCGGATGTCATATGAGGTGATAATGCAGGGGCGTCTCAATTCTGAGATCCACGTCTCATCAAAATATTCTTGAAGAAGACCCTGAAGGGCATCCGCAGAATACTTTGCTCCAAACAGTCCAAAAACTGTTTTGAGTTCTCTCGCTAGGCTTCTGTTGAAAATCTGACCCCCATTCTTCATGTATAAGTCTACCGCAAATTCAGCAGAATACTTTGAGCGACCTTGGTCGTCAGCCATGAGGTAGGTACAGGTGAGAATACCGCCAGTGCTGGTGCCTGCAATTAAATCGAAATGATCGGCCAACCTTGTGTTAGGATCGTCTAATTCTTCTTGAAGCCTTGTTTCAATGTAGTTTAATATTGTGCCTGGTATTATTCCCCGTATTCCACCGCCATCTATTGAGAGTATTTTAACTTTCTTTTCCATATCGAAATTGCTCTACTTGAAAATAGACTCAAAAATGGGCTTTGAAGAAAATACAGAAAGTGGCATCATTATTTTCTTGATAACGCAGTATGAATCCTTCATAAATTACACAGAAAAATTAGAAATGCGTAAAGGCAAGTGGAATGAGATTAAAATAGTAACGAGTAAAAATGACTTTAATAGTCGGTTGGTTCTAACTCGAATAGTCGATTGACCGTGGTATTGAAGATCTCAGAGATTTTGAGCGCTAGGGCAGTCGAAGGGGAATACTTACCGCGTTCTATGGCATTTATACTTTGGCGAGAAACACCCGCTAAGCCAGCTAACTGTTCTTGAGTGATTTTCTTACGTTTTCTTTCGTCCCTGAGAAAATTTTTCATTTATCCGTAATTATCAAATGTAAATTTAGGGCCAACGGCAACAGTAAATGACCTGTAGTGGGTTAAGTTTATATTACATTTTTATAAACTAACGCCTTCTAATATGTCTGGGTTGTTAAAAATTCGTGAACAGTTTCTTAACACAGGCTTTTTGATTTATCTTTGCACTCCATTTAAAAATTGAAGAAAATGTTATTCGACCCACCAATAGCCGATGGCGCAAATACTTTCCTTTGGATTGTTGTAATTCTTGTTGGACTCATTGCAGCGATAAGTCAGCATGATGCTCTTTTCAAAGGGAAAAAGAAAAAAGAAGATCACTAATTACAATCGCTGAACAAGCTTGTAATAATCGAACATCGTAATCCGAAACGCCTCTCTTTCTGGTGTTGCGTCCATAAAAGGTAGCCATATAGAATTTGACTCTATCTCAAAGCTGCTTTTGTTTTGGATTTGCTGGTAGACGAGGTCGGCAAATTTTAGGATTTCGCTTTTGTTGCCCTGAGCGTAACTTATCGTATCACTCTCCATGCTTTCGTTATTGGTCCACCTCAGTTTTAGACTGTTCTGTTGTATCAAAGCGTTTGGCTCCAGAAGAATATAGGCCTCATCATAGCGCCAATTGTTCACAATAGAAATATTGATTACTGGGCGTTCTTCAGTTTGCTCTCTTTTCTTCAATCTGAAGATTTCTAATTTGGCCACTTCCATCTCTTCAAAGTCATAATAACTCTGACGAATATTCTTAAAGTAAAGCTTTGAGCTACTGCTGGTCTTAAAAGTAACCGTAGACTGATCGATTTGGGTGTTTTTATCTGGATTACAACTAAAGAAAGCCAAGGCGATTATCACAAATAAAGTTCGGGTGTTCATTTCTTTATGACTCTTTTTAAGATCAATTGTTTGCAAAACATTCAGTTGCCTTTTCTTGAATCAGTTGCCAAGCGTTTTCTACATGAATCGCCTCTAGGTTTGTATTTCCAAACGCTAGTCTTAAAACGAACTGGTTGTTTAATTTGGTTTGAGTAAAGAAGAGTTTTCCTGTTTTATTTACCGCATTCATAATTCGCTCGTTCAGCTGATCTAAATCATCGCTACCTTCTTTAGGAATAAAACGGAAACAAACGGTGTTCATGGGCACGGGTGCCATGAGCTCAAACTCTGGATGATTTTCAACTTCTTTTTTAAGCCACTGGCCTATGGCAATGTGCTTGCGGATACGTTCTTGAATTCCCGCAACACCCATTTCTCGAATGACGAACCATAATTTTAAAGCACGGAATCTTCTGCCTAAAGGCACTCCCCAGTCGCGATAATTCTTCACCTCACCATCCACTGATGTTTTTAAATAATCTGGCGAAACAGCAAATGTGTTCACCAGCGCTATTGGATCCTTCACGTAATAAGCAGTGCAATCGAAATTGGTAAACATCCATTTATGTGGATTGAAAACGAAGGAATCGGCATGCTCTAAGCCTTTGGCCATCCAACGCATTTCAGGGAGCACCAAAGCGGTGCCCGCGTAGGCAGCGTCAACGTGATGCCATATTTTATAAGTTAAACAGATCTTACTGATGGCCTCAACAGGGTCAATGGCGGTGGTACTGGTGGTGCCAATGGCCGAAATAACACAAAGCGGAGTTTTGCCAGCTGCTAAATCTTCTATAATAAGTTGCTCTAAGTGTTTTGAGTCCATTGCAAAAGCACTGTCCACATTCACTTTTCTTAAATTCTTCGATCCAATGCCTGCGATCTTCACCGCCTTGTCAATTGACGAGTGGATTTGATTCGAAGCATAGATTACAAATTGCTCTTGTCCAGAAAACCCTTCTTGGTTCACTTTATAGTTAGTGGCCTTTTCTCTTGCTGTAAGAATGGCGCAAAGGGTGGCCGTGGAGGCAGTATCCTGAATAACTCCTATAAAATGCTTTGGTAAATCAAGCATTTCCTTCATCCATTCCATCATTTGCTCTTCTAATTCAGCAGCAGCAGGTGAGGTCAACCAAATCATGCATTGCGCACCGAGAGTGGCCGTAAGCATTTCGCCCAAAATAGAGGGCATGCTCTTGTTGCCAGGAAAGTAAGCCATGAAATTAGGGCTTTCCCAATGGGTAATGCCCGGCATAATTTGCGACTTAAAGTCAGCGAATATTTGATCGAAGGCTTCTGACTCAGTAGGGGGAAGATCAGGGATTTGCGCTTTGATGTCTCCTGGTTTTACATCGGGTAAAACCGGGTAGTCTTCAACATTTTGAAGGTAGTCTGCCATCCAGTCTACTAACTCGTGGGCGTGCTTTCTAAAAGAGTCGTTGTTCATTTGCTAGGATTCAATTGAATTTGCAGTGAGGTCAAAGTTATAGAGAAACCACCTTCTTTCTTCTTCTTGGAGACAAATCCTTCTAAAAATTCCATGGAAATCTAACTAGTTTAATCGCATTAAACAGTTTGAAAAATTGATTTTCGCAACTTTCGGACAATTAATTTATGATGCGGTTTAGGACAGTGCTTGAACCAATCAGAGCAAGGTTAAAGGGTTTAAAAAATTATTATTATGATAGGTTTAGCAGCAATGATTTTACTGTCTCTTTTTAGGCTAGTTTGGAAGTATCTGGTCATAATGAAAGTACTTCGTCATAATGGACCAGTTGAAATTGAATTAGGTTGGAAAATGCGCTCTTTTAGAATAAAAAAGGAAAAATAATACGCTTGATGTTCAATTGAGGATTATGGCGAATATCTATACTCATCAAATTATCAATGCTATAGTTATCTGCGAACTAGAACAGAGATTGCTTCGCGTGATTCTCAGACAAATGAATGAACTTTGGGCAGGCTCGCAATGACGGTTACCCAAAACTGACTGTTCGAACGTCATTGCGATGAGTACGAAGTGAAACGAAGGATGAAGAAGCCTGTCTGCGCAAGGCAGGCAATCTCTGACCATTGAAAGAATAGGGTTTCCGTTTTAGACTTGTATTCTTAAAAAATCAAGCATAATCTGCTTCCCGAATTATAAATTAAAAGGATTGTTTAATTTGAGGGTCGAGTTTCAGTGGTCTGTTGGTGCTTCTGTGGCTGCCACTGGTGCAGTCTCAACAGCAATAGTCGAAATTGATAAAAAGCCCTAGAATGAAAAAAATTAATAGATCAAGAAGTTGGATAACATCTAAGAAAAATTATCCTTATTTATTTTTCTTGGTGCTAGGCCTAATTATTGGTACTTACAAATACAGCTTTACTGCAACCCTTATTGGCCTTGTACTTGTAATAGGTCTAATTGCCGGCTTTATTATTAATAAACAAATAGATAAGTAAGTGTTCCTGCTGGTGCTCACTTGTCCACTGCGGTAACTAGTATCTGCTTTTGGCGTGCACCTAGTTAAGTTTTGAAATGCCCGCTTCTTACAAGTCAGTTCCATTTATTTAACGCTTATCTGCCATATCGGCCGAAAACAATCTTAGCATATATCTTGCAAGCTGGGAAGCGTAAATTGCATCAAATAAATCAACACATGAAAACAAAATGGATCGTATTGATAGTGCTTGCCGTACTGGTAATTGCTGTTTATTCTACTTTTAAGGGTTCGTATAATGGAATGGTTAAACAAGAAGTAGGCATTGACGGTGCCTGGGCTCAAGTTGAAAACCAATACCAAAGAAGATCAGACCTAATTCCTAATTTGGTTAATACCGTAAAGGGATATGCAGATTTTGAACAAGAAACACTTACTGCAGTAATTGAGGCAAGAGCTAAGGCTACTTCGGTTTCTATTAATGCGGAAAATTTGACACCTGATGCAATTGCTAAATTCGATCAAGCGCAACAAGGAGTAAGTTCTTCTCTTGGCAGGTTGCTCGTCAGTGTGGAACGCTACCCAGATTTAAAGGCGAGTACGCAATTCAGCCAATTGCAAGTTCAATTAGAAGGCACAGAGAATAGGATTTCTGTAGAAAGAAGAAACTTTAATACTGCTGTCCAGAGTTATAACACTTTCATCAAAATCTTCCCTAAGAATCTGATCGCCAATATGTTTGGCTTCGAATCGAAGGGATTTTTCAAAGCGTCTGAAGGCGCTGATGTTGTACCAGACGTAAGCTTTGACTAATGGCGGCAAATCTATTTAGCACCGAAGAAAAGAAAAGGATCAAGGCCGCTATCGAAGAGGCAGAATTGAATACCAGTGGAGAGATAAGGGTACATCTTGAAAATCATTGTGCCTCTAAAAATGTGTTAGATCGAGCTGCTCAAATGTTTGCGCAGCTCAACATGCATAAAACAGAAGCCAGAAATGGTGTGCTGATTTACATGGCGGTAAGAGATCACCGTTTTGCCATCATTGGTGATGCCGGTATTAACCAAAAGGTAGGAGACGACTTTTGGGACAGTACGAAAGAAAAAATGTTGGAGCAGTTCAAAAAAGGAAATCTTACTGAAGGTTTGGTGGAGGGAATTCTTTCTTCTGGCCAGGTCCTAAAAAAGCATTTCCCTTATCAAAGCGATGATAAAAATGAACTCTCGGATGACATCTCATTTGGAAAAAACTAGTATGCGATATTTATTAACACTTGCCTTAATTTTTAGCCAAGCCTTGGCATTTGCTCAGGGTATTCCTGTTAAACCTGACCCTATGAGGTTGGTGAATGACTATACAGGCAATACTTTACCAAAAGCCGAGCTTAATGCGCTTGAGCAAAAGATGTTGGCCTACGAAGATTCTACTTCGACCCAAGTTTCTATTCTTATTGTAGAAACTTTAAACGGTTATGAAGTCGTTGATTTTGCTCAGCAAACCGGGCAGAGTTGGGGTATTGGCCGAGCAGATAAAGAAAACGGGGTTTTTATTGTAGTTTCTATTAATGATAGAAAAGCTGCGATTGTAACGGGTTATGGAATGGAAGGATCGATTACTGATGCTGCTACATTCACCATTCGTGAAGATTATATGAATCCGAGATTCGAAGAGGGCAACTTCTATAAAGGATTGGATGATGCCACCACGGTTATTTTTCAATTGGCCTCTGGCGAATATACTGCCGATGAAGTAGCGGGTGGCACGAATCGTGGAAGTGGAGGAAAAGGCTTTCCATTTGGTTTATTGTTCATACTGTTTTTCTTTATTATTCCTGGGCTCGTGGGTAAACGAAGAAAAGGAAGTTTTGGCTCGCGTGGTATTCCTTGGTGGGCTTTGCTTATGATGGGCAGTGGCGGAGGCGGTAACCGTAATAATTGGGATAGTTTCAAAGGCGGAGGTGGTGGCTTCGGTGGAGGAGGAGGCGGTGGCTTCGGAGGTTTCGGTGGTGGAAGTTTCGGAGGCGGTGGCTCTGGCGGAAGTTGGTAAACCAGTCTAATTCATCTCAAAGAAAGTTATTTGGCAGTCTCGATCAATTCGGGACTGCCTTTTTTTGTCTTTATTTACTGAAAAAGATTCCTACGGGATGAACTAACAGCGGAATACTGCAGATAATAGCAAAACACTATTATTAAGTCATTTCGCAGCCTAGCGGAGAAATCTTTTCACTGTTATAAGTTGAATGGCTTAGCTAGCTTACTTAATTATGCTGAACGTAATGCTCCCATTTTTCTATCACTTCCTTAAAGTCATCTGGTAATTCAGTATTGAACTGCTCAAGCATACCTGAAATAGGATGCACAAAGCCCAGCGATTTAGCATGTAAAGCTTGTCTTGGAATGATTTTGAAGCAGTTATCAACAAAGGATTTGTATTTAGAAAACTTGGTGCCCTTTACTACTTTGTCTCCTCCATAAGTAGCATCGTTGAACAATGGATGCCCAATGTATTTCAAATGCGCTCTGATTTGATGGGTTCTGCCGGTTTCTAGATTGCACTGAATCAAAGAAACATACCGCATTCTTTGGAGTACTTTATAATGAGTGACGGCATGTCTGCCGCGGCTTCCATCTTCAACGGCTACTGTCACTCTACGGTCTTTTTCGCTTCGCGCTAAGTTGACGTTAATGGTACCCATGTCTTCTGTTGGCTCGCCCCAAACCAAGGCATAATAAGTTCTTTCGATAGAATGATCGAAAAACTGACGTGCCAAGCCTGCCATACTTTTTTCGTCTTTTGCGACAACGAGCAAACCCGAAGTGTCTTTATCAATTCGGTGCACGAGTCCAGGCCTGCCTTCATTATTTTCCATACTTGGTAAGTTCTGAAAATGATAGGTAAGCGCGTTCACCAATGTCCCCGACCAATTGTTATAGGCTGGGTGAACCACCATACCGGCTTCCTTATTGACGACCAATAGATGAGCGTCTTCATAGACGATATTAAGTGGAATGTTTTCTGGAATAATCTCTGTATCCCTTGGCGGTTCTGGCATGGCCACTACGATTACATCTTCTGGATGTACCTTGTAGTTAGGCTTTACTGTTTCACCGTTGACCAATACGAAACCCTCTTTGATTCCTGATTGAACTTTGTTTCGGGTCACATTGGGTAAGCGATCCATCAAGTATTTATCGATGCGATAAGGCTCTTGGCCTGGATCGCAGACTATACGGTGATGTTCAAAAAGTTCGTCTTGCTCGTCTGGCTCTTCAGCGTAGTTTTTCATGCACTAGATTATGGTACAAAGTTCCGCTATTAAGGGTTAATAAGCAAGGTGTGTTGGGGAATCAGTTGATTTTGGGATCGGTTATCAGAAAATCAGGGAATTGCTGTATCAGTAAATTAGATAAGAGTCTGATCACTATTTGGCTCCGTAATACTCGGAATTGCAGTCACCCTGATTCCGAAACTTCGGAAGTCTCAGGGTCTGTCTGTTTGAAAGGAAGATGGCAGGTTACCTTAGGGATGCTGAATTAAGTTCGAATTACTCTGAGAATTTATGCGTACCCAGTTCCTTTTAGGTTGTACTTCTTTTTGAACTCTTGAATTTCCTCGTAAGTCAAGCTCTTTCCGAGATAGGTTCGACCAGATTCTATAACAAACAAACCTTGTTCATAATAATGCTCTAGTACCTTAATAATGTCGGTTCTATGGTTTGGATTCAAAACCATGAAATTAAATGAAAGAGTCTGTGTTTGGGTTTGAAGGGTTATCTCGTTTTCTGTGCCAGACATATAGTAGTATAGATTATATCTATTATGTATTTTTTGATCTTTATGCGAGCTATATCCAATCTTCAACGATTGGATATCGGAAATGGAGAATGACTTATCTAATAGTGTAATTTTAGATTCTTCAAGAATTATTGCTCCTAAGTAGTCACCAAGCACTGGCCTTTCCCCTGTATTTAAGTAACGGCTCAAAAAAGCAGCCATTCCACCAAAAAATATCAACCAATTAAAATCTTGTTGTTGAATGAGCATGATTAAGTAACCTGAAACGGCTACCAAAATAGAAATAACTAGGCCATAGGTACCCTTCGATGGTGTTTTCTTGTAAGGAGGTTCGTAAATGCTGGATTCGAATTTCGACAAGGGGGAAGATTAAAATCCAATATAATAAAAGGTGTTTGATCTAAGAATGCTACGAATTATATCTTCTGTAATTTTAAGGGATGCTGAAACTAGTTCAGCATGACGCTTCGAAGGAGAATGTCTGTTAAATCCTGATTTCCTGACAGCTGATCAACCGATTTCCTGATAAACTGATAACTGATCAACTCTTAACTAATAACTCCCTAGCCCAGCTCCGCCTTCAAAAACTGAGCGGTGAAGCTTTTGGTGCTTTTGGCTACTTTTTCTGGGGAGCCTTCGGCTATGATCATACCACCTTTATTGCCACCTTCTGGCCCAAGGTCAATAATATAGTCCGCGACTTTAATGACGTCCATATTATGCTCGATAATCAATACCGTGTTGCCTTTGTCTACGAGTCTGTTGAGGACATCTAATAAATGCTGAATGTCTTGAAAATGAAGTCCAGTTGTCGGTTCATCTAAAATGTAGAGGGTTTGTCCCGTGTCTTTTTTAGAAAGTTCGGTGGCTAACTTTACGCGCTGGGCTTCACCACCCGAAAGTGTTGTGGCGTGCTGTCCGAGCGAGATATAACCCAAGCCAACATCATTCAAGGTCTGAATTCTTCTGAAAATTCTAGGATGTTTATCGAAGAATTCTACCGCTTGTTCTACGGTCATGTCCAGCACATCGGAAATAGATTTGCCTTTAAAGCGTATTTCAAGTGTTTCTCTATTGTAACGCTTGCCTTTACAAGTTTCGCAAAGCACATGTACATTGGGTAAGAAGTCCATTTCGATTAACTTCATGCCAGCACCTTCGCAGGTTTCGCATCGACCACCTTTAACGTTGAAGGAGAATCGCCCAGCTTTATAACCCCTGATTTTAGATTCTGGCAGCTCGGTGAAGAGTGTTCTGATATCGCTGAAAACCCCAGTATAAGTAGCGGGGTTTGACCTCGGTGTTCTTCCAATGGGTGATTGATCTACTTCAATCACTTTGTCTATTTTATCTAACCCTTCGAAGGAATCATATTCCATTGGTGATTTTTTCGACCTGAAAAAATATTGGTTCAGGATTGGGAAAAGGGTATCGTGAATTAGGGTAGACTTGCCACTGCCCGAAACTCCAGTGATGCAGGTCATTTTACCGAGCTCAATGGTAAGCTTAACGTTTTTAAGATTATTCCCTTTTGCGCCTTTGAGGACAAGCTTTTCTCCGTTGCCCTTTCTTCTTTCTTTAGGGACCGCTATTTTCTTAATGCCTTTTAAGTAATCTGCCGTAGTGCTGCCTTGTGCCAAGAAGGACTCAGGATCCCCAGCAGCGACTACATGACCACCATGTCGACCAGCGCCTGGGCCAATATCGATGATGTAGTCAGAGGCCATCATCATGTCTTTGTCATGTTCAACAACGATAACGGTGTTGCCGATATCCCGTAAATCCTTGAGGGCGTTGATCAACTTTACATTGTCTCTTTGGTGCAAACCTATGCTTGGTTCGTCCATAATGTAAAGCACGCCTACCAATTGAGTGCCTATTTGTGTAGCTAAACGAATTCTTTGTGCTTCTCCACCCGATAAAGTTCTGAGTGGTCTGTCGAGCATTAAGTAGTTTAAACCTACATCGAGTAAGAAGCCAATGCGCTTCCGAATTTCTTTGAGCACTTCGGTAGCGATAATTTTTTGTTTGGGTGTCAATCGCTCCTCAAGGTTTTCGAACCAAGTCCAAAGCGAGTCGATGTCCATTCGGGCCAATTCAGAAATATTGGTTTCCGCAATTTTAAAATGAAGAGACTCTTTCTTTAACCTTGCTCCACCGCATTCTGGGCAAGCTTTTACAGACATATAATCTTCGATCCAACGCCTTGTTTTTTCAGTGCCTTCTTCCCTTTGCTTTTCTAAGAAATGGATGATGCCTTCGAACTTGGTATTCCATTCGGTGCCAGGATACTTTTTGGAAGTTACGGCAATTGCAATGTCATCACCATAAAGGAGCGTGTTTAGCACTTCTTCAGGGATTTTTTTGAGAGGGGTGGTCAGGCCAACGTCATACCTTTTTAGGATTGCCTCGAGTTTCTTGAAGATCCAAATGTCTCGGTACTCACCAAGTGGGGCTATACCTCCTCTGCTAATGCTTAGGTTAAGGTCTGGAATGATAGACTCTTTACTGATCTCTTCGATCTGACCAAGTCCGTTGCATGTTTGGCATGCGCCATAGGGGGAGTTGAATGAAAAAGAGTTGGGTGCTGGTTCGTCATAAGACAGACCAGTTTCAGGATCCATCAGGTATTTGGAGAAGTGATGCACTTCACCATCTTCATCTCTAACCATGATTACGCCTTTGCCATGCGTCATGGCCGTCTTCACGCTCTGCGAAATGCGGTACCGGTCTTCTGTATTGGCAACAATTCTATCAATGACGATCTCTATGTCGTGAGTTTTGTATCGGTCAACCTGCATTTTAGGCACCATCTCCATGACTACGCCATCGATGCGAACCTTGGTAAAACCCATTTTTCGGATTTGAACAAAGAGTTCGCGGTAATGTCCTTTACGACCCTTGATAATTGGAGCGAGTAGGATGAGTTTTTTACCATCGAAATTAGTAATCAGGTGATCAAGGATCTGATCTTCTGATTGGCGAATCATTTTCTTACCTGTATTGTACGAATAAGCTTCACCAGCCCTCGCGAAGAAGAGCCTCAAGAAATCGTAAATCTCTGTAAGCGTACCAACGGTAGAACGAGGGTTTTTAGAGGTGGTTTTTTGTTCGATGGAGATCACGGGACTAAGTCCGTTGATTTTGTCTACATCGGGCCGTTCCATATTACCGATGAAGGACCTGGCGTAGGCAGAAAAGCTTTCCATGTACCTGCGCTGCCCTTCAGCGTAAATGGTGTCAAAGGCCAAGGAAGATTTACCCGAACCCGAAATACCAGTAATGACGACTAGTTTATTGCGCGGAATTACCGTGTCTATGTTCTTGAGATTGTGTTCGCGGGCACCAAATATTTCTATGTTTTCATGACCAGAAAGGTCAATAGGGGCGCGGTCGATTTTTACGTTTTCCTTGAGTTTTTCCATGGATGAGCTGCCAAAACAGACATTTGGCAAAGGTCAGGATTTAGAGATGGAATAACAACTTAGGCTGGCTTATTAATGTTTGATATTCACTTTAACTTCTCCCATCTTCTATTATTGATTTTGAGGGTATCTATTTTTTGAACTAGCTGAAACCAAGGTGTAAAGTCAGAGACTTGAACGACTCTTGTTTTGTGATTTGAGTAGTCTTCTTCCAGCATTATTGTTTGATCATAAAAATACTTGTGTTGATAGAGCGCTTCTTTTCTATATTTAGAACTGTCCATACTGATGCCTACAATCAAGGTGAAGAGGATAGAAGGTACGGCTATTGTAATTCCAAACAATATGCTTTGTGGCCAATATCGATGATGACGGTGCTTAAAATAATCGAGACCTACCAAGATAACCGATGTGGCTGAAACATTCAAAAGAAGAAAAAGTGAAACATAGTGTTCGTTAGAGGAATGTTTAAAAACAATGGGAGAAAATGGCCTTAAGATCATGACAATGAAAACCCCAGCAATGTAGTAACCTCCTATTCTGAAAAATCTTTGATAAATTGTGTTGTCATCCATCACATTCCCCTTATTCCAAAAGTGCCTAAAAGGGCCTTATGATCAGATGTGATATCTACCGAGTCTAAGGATTGGCAGCCAATGCCTTTTGAATGGAAGATGTAGTCGATCGGAATTTGAGCGATGAACGGGTTCCAAGCAGGGTAAGTAGGGGTCAGTCTTTTTCTACTGTCTTTTAATTCGGTAGTCGACTTAAAACTAAGCAGTCGCTTATCCCAAGGAACGGTATTAAAATCACCTAAGACCAGAAACTCGCCAGCTTGCTTTTGAATAAAGTCCCTTGCTTGTATGAGGTGTTCGTTCCTGGCTGTCCATTTAATCTCGGTAGTTGGAGACCGGGTGTGCAGTGCTAAAAAATTAACCTTTTCATTTCTGATTTTGACTTTTCCACCAATATTGACCGTTTCACCCCAGATAATTACTTGAGTATCGATCAAAGGATATTTACTAAAAACGGCAATGCCTTGACTCTCGTCTGAGTTGCGGACTACTTTCGAGTAGGGATAATCGTTATTAAGGCCATTCTCTAATTGATTGGCCCATTGATAACTTACCTCTTGGAATGAAACGAAATCTGCTGACAATTCTAGAACTCGGTCAATTGTGGCTTGATAGGCATCGTTAGTGGCGCGGAGGTTGAACTGAAGAACTTTTAGATGTTCTTGGCCTTGAGCTACCTGATAGCTGTTAGTGATTGGGCTATTGATTTTGAACAGGAGTAGCAGGTAGATCAGAAAATTGATGCCTGCCAACCTATAGTGGTAGCGGACTATCCAGAAAATGCTCAACGCTACGTACACAAGCATTGCCTGAAACAGAAACGACTGAAGCAAGGTAAGCTCAAAGTTATAGGTTGGTATGAGCAAGAGTAGTGCAGGGATGATTAAGAATGCCGCCAAAATCCTTTCTTTATTGCGAGCTTGGCGTAAGAGGCAATAATACCTCAGTAATACCATGCCTATTTTAATCAAATACTTGAGTTTACGCTTATGCATGACCAATAGCTTGTTTAGATTTTAAACCATACCAATCCACTTTTCTGGAGAGGTACATACAGATGCCTAGCACTAAGACTAAACCGAAACTGCCCACCAAGAGCGCTAAATCTTCTAGTTGAAGAATAACAAAAATGAAGGTGTAGATGAGCGAGAAAAAGCCAGAAAGGAGCAAGGCTAATTTGGAGCTTGCTAAAATTGACCGCGCATAGAGGCTCACCATGCTGATGATAATGGTGGAGGCAATCGCATAAGCAATGTTGAACCCGACTTGCTCTGAGAGGGATAGCAAAAGACTATAGAATATTGTTAGCGCTAGACCGACAAGGATATATTGAACAGGGTGAATTCGCTTTTTATTGAGAATTTCAACAAAGAAGAAGGTGATGAATGTCAAGAAAAGGATCAAAACAGCGTATTTAGCCGAGCGTGTATTCCGTTGGTAATTGTCTACGGGCTGATAGAGGTTGACCCCAAAACTGGATGATTTGATTTGATGGTTTTGGTCTTCCCAATGTTGCGGGTAATTTCTATTCAAATCAAAAACAGACCAGTTGGCGCTGAAACCCTCTGGGGTGATTTCATAGTCATCGGGCAAGAACTGACCATCAAAGCTTGGGTGAGGCCAATTAGAGTTGATTTTCACACTCGTGTTTTTACCTAAAGGAAGGAAATGTAGAGATTTTGTGCCATTGATATTTAAGCTGACACTAAAGGGAATGGGCTTCTCTGGTTTTTGAAGATCTACCTTGGCATTTACGCCTGATGAGACTAGATGATATACAGGAATGCCAGGCTCAGTTTCATAAATATTGTTGCCGAAGGTCAATGGAATAGCCGCTTGTATCCCTGACATATCAGGGATTCCGATAGAAACAAAAGCTTCTTCCCATAAAATCTGTTCTTCATTGATATGAAAATCATGAAAGTCGATTTCATCAAAATTTCCTTCTAGCGTAAGTTGACTGTTGTAAACGATGACCTCGTAAATGCCCCTTTTTCTAATTTCAGGTGTGAGGTTACCGTTAATCTTAAGGCTCGTTGGTAAAAAGTGGCCGTAATGCTTGGTGAGGTAATTTCCCTCCTTGTCGCTGTTGACCCGGTTGAAAGGAATGGTTAAGATGGGGCCAGCAATTTCTAATGGGGCACCCCATTTGTCGGAGACCTCTTCGATTGCCTCAAATTGGTTGATTTGTCTTTCGGTAATCAATGATTTAATCATTGAGTTGGGGATTAACAAAATGGCGATGAGTATACCAATAGAGAGTAGCTTGATGCTCACGGAGTCTTTGATGGTAGTGTTGATCTTTTCGAATAAGGATGCTTCTTTCTGTTCCATTTTTAAATATTAAAAGTACTTTGAATTACAAAGTAAAAGGCTAAAAAAATATCAGCTTCTACCTGTTTGCTCTTTAATTAAGGCCTCTAGCGCATCGATATGTGCCATAAAAGCTATTTTACCCTCTTTGGTAACAAGGTATTTAGTATTTGGTTTTCGACCAATAAATGATTTTTCTACGGCTATGTATTCTTCTTTTTCCAATGCTTTTAAGTGGCTGGCTAAGTTGCCATCTGTGACCTCCAAAATTTCTTTTAATCCATTAAAGTCCATGTCTTCTCCCGCAATCAATGCCGACATGATGCCCAACCTCACTCTGTTTTCGAAGGCCTTGTTTAATGTATGTATGTTAACTCTCAACGCTCGTATCTAAAGTACATTAACGCGCCATATACAATGTGCATTACTCCAAAGCCTATGGCCCAAATAACCAAGCCATAACCAGGAGTGGTGCAAGCTAATAAACCTAGTCCAGCTTGGGTGAGCCCAAGGTATCGGATATCTCGAAAAGTATATTTGCTGGCATTTACCAAAGCCAAACCATAGAAAATTAAGGTAGATGGGGCCATCAAGGAAATCAAACCTCGACTGTAAAGAATGATGACAAATAGGCCACCAATCACTAGTGGAATCATCAAATTAATGATCAATCTTTTGGCACTTTCATCCCAAGTTTTGACACCATGTTTTTTGGCTTTTTTAGTGGTGAAATAAACCCCAGTGCCCACAGCCAAAAGAAAAACAACCACTAAGTCTAAAATCAACCAAGTGAGATTTTCTGAAACCTGCCGTTGGTTTAATAATTCATCATAAAGAATGCTATCGCTATTGTAGATTAGCTTGTTGGCGACAAACGCACCAATAAGCGCATAGATCCCAGCCAAAACGCCAGTGAGTCCACTCAGAGAAATAAACCGAGAAGACTTCTCCATAATGGAGCGAATCTCGGAGATGTCTTTCAAGTAATCCTTTTCCATATTAAAAGTACTTTGAATTGCAAAGTAAAGGAATGTTTTTTGATTCGCAATAGCAAGGCGGATAAAATTCAGGATTCGGATCAATCCTTTTTAAAAAATTATTAATAATTTAAGAAATCTATTGAATATGAGTATACTTGCTGTGTGTACATGTGTCATTAGCGTGTGATAAATAATCATACTATGTTAAAACAAGCTGAACGGATTCAAAGAATCCATGAACTGATTAAAAGAAAGGCTCCTGGTGTTCCAAAAGAACGGGCCTCACGTTTAGAGATCAGCGAAAGGCAACTCTTTAATCGGTTGGATTGAATGAAACAACTAGGTGCTTCAATTATGTACTGTAATACCTTATGCACCTACTATTACGGGCAGGCGGTTGAGTGGAACATAGGTTTTCAAGCTTGAAAGAAGATACTATGGGAAAAGTTAAGGCCAACGGAATTATTTCTATTAATCATTATCCACTGCAATTTTTATTGCAGTCATCGCCTTTCTACTTATGCCTAAGAAGCTACTCTATGTTTAAGATTGTAAGGCAAGCTGTTGTTACGTCAATTTTATTGACAAGCATTAGCTTGACTTCAAGCGCTACAAGTTGGGAGACAAAATCGACTGATCGATTCGGGACATGTATAATAGAGCATCAAGTTTGTGAAAGGAAATTCTTATCATTTGACGGCTGTACTCCTGGTGACACTCAGTCTGTTTTTGATATTTTCAATGCAGATTGTGCCGCTATTGTTGCAAACGGCTCACTCTTTATTCAGTGATTAAAAATTAATTTAGAGCCTAAAAATTATTTTAGGCTCTAACCATATAAACATTCGTAATGTTGAAACTATTAATTTCATGTTTTTTCGTTTTTCTATGTTGCGCCTGTGTCCCAAACGGAGCAATTGAAGACAAATTAGACTATCAATATAAAACAGGCACACTGGAGATTGTGTCGAATATAATCTTAGGGGAGAATGATTTATTCAATCCTTCCTCGGCACACCTGACTTTTAAAAAATGTGGGTCTTTTTATGGCTTTATAAGTCAAGGAGGAGATATTCGTTTTTATGATGATAAAGGCAAAAGGAGGTTTTTGTTCAAGAAAAACTCTTTGGATCATCATTATGAATTTCCGTCAGGTTTACCCCGTGCTTTTGATTTAGATCCTGATCTAATGATTTTGTCACTCATTTTTCCTGAAAGTGATGAAATCATAGAAGTTGATACAACAGGCAATATTCTAAACAGGATTCTACTAAAAATTCCTGAGGAATTTGCAGCAATGTCCTTTCCACAGTTATCAAGAGATAATTCAAGAGGTATAATTCATGTTACATTGGGACATAAAGATTCGGATCTAGATCAGAATGCTTTTTTCAAATCATCGCCAATCATTAGCCAGTTTACTAATGGGGGTGATTATGTCAGAAGTATGGGCCAGTACCCTATTGAATATTCAAATTCTGGTAAATTCAAATCAGGAAATGCGTTCACGTACTTCAGACATGTCTATATTGATGGGGGGCACTTTTTTGCATATGACATAACGGGTGACATAGAACATTATAACAATGATGGGACACAATTCGAAAGTATTAAATTAAGGGCATCTCAAAGAAATTATCGTTTTGATCCTTCAAAAATATCGCATTTTTCAAGCGAGCTACCTGAGTTTGCCACAAATGATATAAACTACTTTTTATCTAAAAACAAGAGCCAAGATATATTTTACATGGGAATCCAAAAACTAAGAAAAGAGCATGGCAATAAAGATACTTTTCTTGTTAGGTTCAATAGAGACTCAAGTATAATTTCGGAAGTAAATCTGACCGAAACTTTTGGCGTTGCTTATCATGCAATGCTTCCTGCAATTATTGAAAATGATACGCTAGACTTTTTCTTAGCAAGCCCTTTTGCAGAGGAGGTGCGTGTCGTTCGGGCAATTTTAAAGACTGAAATAAATGATTAAGACGACTTTATTGATGCTGGTTTTAGCCTATACTTTCACGGTTACGGCACAATCTACAATGGGCAATAATTTTGCTTTTATGGACAAGGAGGATATTGAAATGTTCAATAAAGATATTGGAGAACTTTTTATGTCATCTGAGAATTTCTCAATTGATGATTTTATACTTTTTAAGGGGCTCAAATTTATAGCTTCAAAGGACTGGCCAAACGAGGTGAGGCTATTTGACCTAGATAATACGTTAATTGATAAGGTAAAAATCAGGGAAAAGGACAAAGGCTTTGTCGGTCTGTACAGAACAAAAGAAGATGTTTACTTTGCTAGGAGACCACAGAATGGCAAAGTTTATCAATTAATGTTTGATGCGTTAAAACCGTTAAGAATTAAAAAAAAGGCTTTGGAAATACCCATTAGTGACCTGGGGTATTTTTCGAAAATTATAGTCAGGGATAATATTTTTCTTTTCTTAGTTGATTTTCTGTCATCGACCAAAGGCAATAATGAGATTGAATCTGCTATTTTTATTAAGTCTGACAATGCTCAACTAGATACTTTGGCAGTGATCAACTATCAAGATGGAACAAACGCGGTCTTACAGCCACTCTCTAGCTGGACTTTTGATATTTCTGAAATCAATAATTCAAATCACTTTGTGCTACAGAATTTTAGAACAGGACATATTTCTGTGATAGATCGTTCTGGAGAGGAATTGAATTCGATCAACATCAGTGAACTTTTATTGACGCATGACTTAAAGCCATATTATCAATACCTTTTAGGAAGAAGGAATTACTTCAATAAGGTGTTAAACGATTATAATGAAAAGAATACATTCCTTTATACAGGAGGAATAAACCAAGACGGTACATATGAGGCAGTGCTTTTTAAATGGAATGTAGAACAGTTGAAATGGCTTCGAGTTTCTATTCAAAATGGTGGTAAACCTTATCCTTTTGTTAATCTACTCTCCATCGACTCTCAGAAATTATATTTTACCTTAGAGGATAAGTTTGGAAACAAGGGTATCTACAAAAAGGAATTGAACTAATGAAACCTGATTTAAGGTCAATTAATAAATCATATTGACTACCAGGAGGAGTATGGGTTTTGACGAGCACAGCTTGTAAACTACTACTGTAGAAGTAATTACCGAGTTTTGATTGCAAATCTACAGATGAAGAAATCCCAAACCAAGAGGCTTGATAACAACCACCAATTAGCACATAAATTCCTGCTAAAACACCTGTAAGTCCACTCAATGAAATAAACCGAGGAGACTTCTCCATAATGGAGTGTATTTCGGAGATGTCTTTCAAGTAATCCTTTTCTATAGTAGAAGTACTTTGAGTTGCACAGTAAATGATTTGTTTTGATGGAGCAAATGATATTGGGAAGAAATTATTTCACTTTCCGATTTACTTAGGAAGATGTATCAAAATGACCTCTTAGCTTAAGATAATCGAATAATTATACTTGTGATAATGAAGTTCAGAAAACGTAATTATGGGGGCTAAAGACTTTGAAGGCTTTATTTTCAAAGCTTTTTTAAAGTTTGGATTGTTTTAAGCTTGCTCTAACCTTTGACCAAGAATTTGTGAAAGCTCCTGATGATTGCTGGCCAAACCAATTACTCCAAGTTCCTTTAATCTTTCTCCATGGCCCTCTAAAATATGACTTCCACCTAAGAAGCCAATGGTGGGTAAACCCGCAGCAATGCTCGCCATTACTCCTGTGTAACTATCTTCAATGGTAATAATAGATGATTTTGGCAGCGACAATGTATCCACTGCCAATTGATAAACCATCGGACTTGGTTTGGCTTTTTCCACCATTTCTGCTGAAAAAATTCTACCACCAAAATGGTGTGTGATGTCAAGTTTTGCTAATGCCTCTACTACATAATCGGCAGCGCTATTTGAAACCACAGATTTAGGGGGATTGATGGCGTCAAGCATTTGCCAAACACCGTTAATTGGTCTTACCCTTTGTCGGATGGCCTCATCTAATTGATGCACAATTTCTTTGGTTTCAATGTCGCTACTGAACCTTTTTGCTTGTTTCAGCAATTGAATGATATCGCTAAAAGTTTTGCCAGTAAAGCCACCAATAAATTCTGGTACTGTAATTTCTACCTTTTCACTTTGTAGCCAATCCACCATGACTTCGGCCGCTACAATTTCAGTATCGATCAATACACCGTCACAATCAAAAATAATATGTTCAACCATTAGAAATTAGGAGACAATAGGTATTTAGAATAGAACTCATCAATCACTTTTACTGCTTCTGTTGGCGTATCTACGATGTTGATCAAGTCTAAATCTGTGGCGCTGATATTACCTGCCTCAAGCATGCTTGACTTAATCCAATCGATTAGTCCTGACCAGAATTCTCTGCCGACTAAAACAATTGGAAAACGGCCAATTTTATTGGTTTGGATCAAAGTAATGGCCTCGAAAAGCTCGTCTAAAGTGCCGAAGCCACCTGGCATTACCACAAATCCTTGAGAGTATTTTACGAACATTACTTTTCTTACAAAGAAGTAATCGAATGAAATCAGTTTATCTGGGTCGATGTAGATATTACTGCCTTGTTCATGCGGTAATTCAATATTCAGCCCAACGGATTTACCGTTTTGTTTCTTGGCGCCTTTATTCCCCGCTTCCATTATTCCTGGGCCACCGCCCGTGATGACCCCATAGCCATGGCGAACTAGTTTGGCGGCTACTTCTTCGGCCATTTTATAAAACTCATTATCGGGTTTTGTTCTGGCGGAACCAAAAATCGAGACACAGGGACCAATTTTTGCCATTTTCTCAAAACCCTCTACGAATTCAGCCATCACTTTAAAGATTACCCAAGAGTCGTGGGTCTTGATTTCGTTCCAGTTTCTATCTTGAAACGCTTGCTTTATTTTGTCTTCGTTGGTCATGTCTGATTTTAATTAAGATGGAATGTACTCATCTTTGGATAAGTTAGCTACAATTCCAATTTGAGAACAAAGATTCACATTCGCTTTTCACAAATGGGTTCTCTTTGTGGTAATTATATTTACGAGGTTACTTAGGGTGCAAAAATGCTGTACTTAATTGGCTTTGGCTAATTCTTAACTTCGAGGCTTCGGAGAGAAATATTCATGAAAGGCTTCTTTCTCTGAGTTTACGAATCGTCTAACCTTATGATTTTAGTTCCTTTCCCCCAAGCATCGAAGTCATGATAGAAAGTGAGAAAACATGCTAACATGCTAATCATCACAACGATTCTTAAATGAGTTACCCCACCTATTTACTTAGCTAAATCCATTAAGGCTTTACTTAATGCTGGAAACTGAAAATTGAAGCCTGCGTCTTCAATTTTTTGGGCGCTCACTTTATTTCCTCCCGTTACTATTTGGGCCATTTCGCCTAAAGCGAGCTTTAATGCAAAGCTAGGAACGGGGATAGGTAAATAGAGTTTGCCAAAAGCCTTGGCCGCTATTTTGGTAAAGTTTCGGTTGGTTTCAGCCTTTGGTGCTACGGCATTAAAAATCCCATTCATTTTGTGATCCTCAATTCCCTTTTCAATAATTCCCACTAAGTCGTACATGTGAATCCAGCTCATGAATTGATCACCGCTGGCCAACGGTGCGGCCACTGGTGGTTGAAGAATTTTGGGTAATGCCCCCCCTTCATTCGCCAACACAACTCCAATTCTAACCTGCACGACTCGAATCCCTAATGATTCAAACTGTTTTGTGGAGGCTTCCCACTCTTTAACCACCTGCGCTAAGAAATCGCTTCCAGGCTTTGACGTTTCTGTCATTAATTGGTCGCCAGTGTCCATTCCGTAGTAACCAATGGCCGAAGCGGCCACTAATGTTTTGACTTGGTTGGGTTTGTTTTTGAGTGTTTCGTAGAGGAGGTTAGAGCTTAGGGTCCTGCTTTCAATAATTTCTTTTTTTCGTGCTTCGGTCCATCTTTTGTCTGCTACTCCAGCGCCTGCTAAATGAACGAGGGTATCTACGCCATTGAAGGCACCATCTTCTATAAATTCTTTTTTATGGTCCCATTGAAAAGTAGGTGTGCTGGAGTTTTCACCCTTAGATCTGCTGAGGATACTCACGGTATTTCCTTTGGCAGCAAGGGATTTTATCAATTCAGCACCCACTAGTCCTGTTCCTCCTGTGATTAAAATATTGTGTGGCATAAGATAGAAACTCGAATTAATCAAAAAGGGTTTGAAAACAAAAAACCACCTCTTTAGGGGAGGTGGTTTAAGTTAAGATAATTCTAATTGCTTATAAAATCTTGTAGCTAAAGCTTAGGTTAAATGTTCTACCAGGATTAATAGAGTTAAAGATTTGATCTTCGGCACCAAATGACTGTTGGATACTTTCTCTCTTATCGTTTAACATGTTCGTTATTTTGAAGCCGAAGTTCATTCTTTGGTCATCACCAAAAGATTTGCTGATGTTGAAGTTAAGACTATTGAATGGAACCGTGAAAACATCAGGTCTATCTGCAATGCCTACAAACTGTAAGGTTTCGCCTTGCACGTTGTAGAATAAGGCGGCATTCACGAAGTTATCTAAACCTTCATAAGTAAGACCGAAGTTTACGATGTAAGGCGCTTGACCCGCCATTTGTCTTGTGCTTGTTATATTTTCTCCAGTTCTAGCGTTGTCAATTCTTGATTGAAACTCTGTTGGGTTCATATCAATTTGTGACTCAATCACCGTAACGTTTCCGTTAATACTGAAATCCTGAAGTCTCTCGCTTGCGAAGCTTAAGTTCTTCCTTAATTCAACCTCTAATCCAAAAAGGCGACCATCACCTACGTTTCTTGGCTGGAAATTATTCGCAATTTGAACATATTGAACAATCTCAATTGGGTTCCTGAACGATTTATAGAATGAACTTATTGATACGGTTTGACCACCGGGCTGAAATAGCTCCCAGCGGATATCGAGATTGCTGATATCTGTTGTTTTTAAATTGCCATCCCAAATAACTTCATTTGTAGCTACGTTCACATCAGGAAAGAAACCTCCAATAAAGGTTCTACCCGTTAATGGGTCTAAAATATTGGCGTAGGAGGCCTCTTTTAGTGAAGGCCTAGCGATCGTTTTTGAATAAGAGAATCTAAGGTTTTGATTGTCAACTAGATTGTAGACTAGGTTGACCGAAGGGAAAAGGTCAAGATCATCGATAACAGTTTCGTTATCAAAAGAGAAATCACCCGTTTGATCTTCTCCTGTATATCTCTGCTGATAATTTTCAGCGCGCACACCAATGATTGCTTTAAGTTTCTCAGTGGGGGCAAACTCTGCTGATACGTATCCAGCGAGCATATTAACATCCGCTTCATACTGGTTGGTATTTCTTGGAAGAAATGTTGGAGTGAAATTTACACCGCCAGTATTTTCCCTTGTCCAAAGATTTTCTGGCTCCAAAAAATCATCAGGATTGTCTGAAACGGGATTGCTTCCAGCATTAAACTGAAAGCTTCGTACATTAAAGCTTCTATTCTTATAGGTGTGTGCTGTACCAAAACGAAACTTAGATTCAGGTTGAATCTTGTAGATGAAATCTACTTTACTGGCAATGTTGTCTTCTTCTAGGTTTCTCCAAATTCTTTCAGGTAGACCAGATTCTGTACTAATGCTTAATCCTGCATCGTTTTTGATTCTAGTAAATCGTATATCTGGATCCTTGATGCTTGATTTGGTAGGTGATATTTTCCAATCAATTTCCCATTTTCCATCGTTTAAGTAGTGTGATCCGTTCAACAAGATGTTGGTCAGTGATCTTTGATTGTATTCTATATTATGCTGAAAAGCAGTAAAATCAGAGCCTTGATCGGAACCAATGAAATCAAAAATACCAGCCTTAGACTCACCATTCTGCAGGTGTAATAAATTGATTTTGTATTTAGAAGCATCGCTTTTTAGCGCTAAGCCTAGAATTCCTCCAATTAAGACATTGCTCACTCCGTAGTTACCAATTTGGCTTTCACGAATATCAAGGTCTGTAATGTCAGGGTCTGCTGATTTACCAAAACGATTGAATTGAGCATTTTCATAATAATCAACATCGTTTTTGTATGAAAGGGCAAAGTTATAGCCAATGGTTTTATCACCTATCGACTTTTGGTCTCCTTTGGATATTCCAAAGCTGTGATTCATAGTACTTCTTTCTTGCATGGCTGCAAGGTTTGGGTTAAAGCTTTTAAGAATATTGGTATAATCTGTTGCTGCTGCAGCATTGCCAAAGGCATTCGCAAGAAATGGAATGTCAGTTCTATTTCCTGTAGGGATATCTCTGAGTCCATTATCAAAGCCTAAAAAGTCGGTGCTACTACCTTTAGAAGTAAGGAAATTGCTATTCAAGTGCATAGATGGGTTATAACCTAGGCTTCCAGAAATAGAGAAAACTGGTTCATCAGGGAAATCTTTAGTCTCAAGATTTACAATTCCTCCTGTAAAGTCAGCGCCAAGTTCTGGTGTGAAGGACTTGATTACAATAATGTTGTCAAGGATATTTGTCGGAAAAATATCCATTTGAAGTGTATTTCTATCAGGATCTAAACCGGGTAAGTCCATTCCGTTCAAGATTGATTTTGTATATCTATCTCCTAGGCCACGGACGTATACGTATTTACCGCCTTCTACTGAAACGCCAGGAACACGCTGAGATGCGGCAGCGGCATCGCCATCACCAATTCTTTTAAAGCCAGTAGAGGAAATTCCGTCTATCAGGTAATTTGATTTTTTCTTGATGTTTAGAAGAGCACCTTCTGTAAACCTGCTCATCTCTGCGGCTATTACGAATGTTTCTAATTCGGTAATAGCTTCTTGAAGCTGTAAATTATCGATTAAAGTAACTTTTCCTGCGTCAACAGTTACCTCATTAATTTCTAATGTAATGAATGATATGAAAGAGGCTTGGAGCGTATGAGTGCCCGGTGCCACAGTGATTTGGAATTTACCGTCAAAATCTGAGATGCCACCGTTTTGTGTTCCCTTAATAATTACGGTAACCCCATACATAGTTTCGCCTGTTGCAGCGTCATATACAGTACCACGGATTGTTCCCTGTTGAGCTTGTGAAAGCAAAGGCCAACTAACCAAGACTAGTAGCGCCAATAGAACAGTTCTTTTCATAATATTCATCGTTAAAATTTGTTTGCTCTTTTATTAAGGAAGGGTGATTCTTCCTTTGAAGAACCACCCCTTTGTTTTCCAATTGAATCTTACTAGAAGCTGTCTAACGCACCTGAAACTGCGGTCCAAGACCAAGTCGCAAATTTTGTTTTGTCAGCACCTACTGTATTTGCTCCAGCGGCAACACCAGTGACAGCGGCATCCGAACCATCTTTGAAATAGTCAGCAAATGTAGCTCCGGCAGGCAATGTTGCTTCTGTTGTTGTTAATGTGGCGAATCCTGAAGGTAATAGATCGAAATCTTGACCATCTGTTAGGTCAAAAAAGTAGAGGTTAGACATATCAGCGTAAGTGTTAGCGTCTAAATCAGCAAGTCCTTGTGCTGCCTTACTGCCCACAGTTGCTCTGATAGAACCGTTTTTAATAATGTGTGTATTATTAGATAAAGGTGATCCTTCAGGACCGTCTAGTTCGAAACACTCATCACCTGGCGTGATAACAATAAAGTTATCAAGCGTACCATGCCAAGACATGTCAGTGTCAACCGCATCGTCACCAACGTTATAAATAACAGCGTTGGTTACATTTACAGATCCACCAAACCACTCGATACCATCGTCTTGGTTACCAATGATCTCAACAAATTCAATCGTTGTTCCAGACCCAACACCACCAAGTGTTAATCCGTTGATTTCATTACCTTCTCCAATGTTCGCTCCACCGTGGCGGATAGATACATATCTAATTATACCAGAGTTATCGGCATCATCAGAACCACCATAAAGTCCGTTGGTATCTGATGGAGGAACACCCTCAATTTGAATAGAAGCAGCATCTGCAGATATAGTCGCTCGGCCAAGGACGATAAGACCACCCCATAAACCATTGTCCGTAACAGATAAATTTGGGCTGGCAATCATGCCTGGCTCTAATTCATCAGCAATAGAAGTAAAAATGATTGGAGAGTCGGAAGTTCCGTCAGCGATTATTTGGGCGCCTCTAGCGATTAAAAGCGCTGTTGCGTTTGTTCCAGAACCCACTTGTCCTTTAACGACAACACCAGGCTCTATTGTTAAAGTTGAGCCGCTCAATACAATAATTCTATTGGCAAGAATATAAGTCTTACCAGTTGCCCAAGTTGTATTGGCAGCAATATTCTCTGTTACTGTTATTACGGTGATTTCACTTTCTACATTGATGACAGCAGTAGCATTGCTTACTTGTGCATTTGCATCAGTAATGGCTAAAGTCACACCAGCAGCACCGGCAGTTGTGCCTGCAGTGAAGTTTACTTCTATCGTTCCTGAAGTTGCCCCTATTGCAGGTTCTGCTGTGATGGATGCAGTTCCGTTAACAGCTGTTGCAACAGCAGAAGCATAACCGCCTTGCGCAGTAATGCTGAATGATAAAATAGTTGAACTACCAAACTCAACAGAGGAGGTAGAAGGACTTGTTACTGTGGGTACTGGTGTAGTCTCGTCATCTTCACATGAAGTAACAACGACTAGCAAAGCTATTGCGAAAAATAAGCTAAGTAATTGTGTTATAGATTTTTTCATTTTCTTGATTAGGTTTTAATTTGGTTACAAAGCAACGGCTTTGAAGTCAGAAAGCGTTTACTCCTTTGTTAAGAATAGTTGTCAATTCAATTAACAATAGCTTAGAGATGTTATGTGAATGTTATGATCGCTTTCCATAATGTCCTTAGGTTTTTTCTCAATTGTGATGGAGGGATCTTTTGTTTTAAGTCTGGCTAAATCCCCCTGACCCCCTTTTACTAAGGGGGAATGAAGGGTGCATCGTCCTGAAATAGGTTGACACAAGTATTAAGGCAATGGCTTTAAAGACGAGAGCGCATATGGTTATCAATTTGGGTAGGCTTTTTTAGAAGGGGGTGGCAGTTTTGCTATGCTTCGTATACCTCTTGCATTTTGTTTCAAGTCTGGCTAAATCCCCCTGCCCCCCTTTTACTAAGGGGGAAGGTGTAATTACTAAAAGAAAAGGCTACAATTCTCATTGTAGCCTTTTCTGGTTCTTTTATGAAAAAAGATTAATTCCTTACCATCACCTTGAAGGCCGTTCGTTTACCATTTACCCATATGGAAAGCACGAAGATTCCTTGTTCGAGTTGCGTAGGATAAATTGATAATTTATCTCTATTCCTTTCAGTTTTGATAGGTGTTTCTGACCCATTGATATGATGTAGTTTTACGTCTCCTAATTCGATTTCTTCATCTAAATCAATGTAGAATGTAGCCCCTTTTTTAATCGGGTTTGGGTAGGGTCTTAAGTCTAGCCTCAGTGTTTTGTAATACTCTATTAGAATCATTTCAGAAGCATTTTCTAAGCCATTGTTATCAATATCAATCAGGCGGTAATAGTTTTTTCCGATCAATGGATTCTTATCTTTAATTTCATAATGGTTAATGTCTTCGGTGGTCCCAGTACCATTTAAATACGCGATTGGTTCAAAGAATTTTCCATCAGCAGAACGCTCTATTCCATAGAGGCTGTTGTTTATTTCGCTGGTAGTTGACCAGTTAATCACGATATGATCTTTTTTAGGTTCTCCGCCAAATGATAATAATGTGATTGGTAGAGCATTGTCTTCACTTGAACCAAGGGTGTAATAGTTGCCGTCTGTGAAATCTACTTGAAAGTTTACCAGCCCATCTGAATCTACCACGAAGGACTGTGTAACAATACTAGCGCCTGAAGAAAAGTCGCCATCTGCGTCTACAAGGAGGACTATCAGCGCTTCATCATTGGCGCCCACCACATCGCCAGGACCTATTAAATTACTTACATCAAACCTGATGGTGATTTGCCCAACCGTACCTGTTTCTTGCACTCTCCATTCTCTGTTCAATCTACTGGTGATTTGGGCTGGGTCATAATCAATATTCGCAGACTCGTCATACAACGCTTCTCCATCATGGCCAGTAACAAGAGCAGACAAGTCAGCTCCAAAGACACTTTCGTTTTGGGCGTTACTGGTTTCTAGTCCGTCATTATTATCATCTAAGCCAATGGTTACAATAGCATCAGCATTCTCACTTTTGGATTGAAGTTGGATCAGGCAGCTTTGATTATCTATTGCTATACCGGTTATGTTGTTTTGAAAGTTTTGCCCTCCAACTTCATCTGCATTCCAGAAAAGCGCACCGCTGGAGGCAATATAATCTCCTTCGCCTGTTTCAAGTGTATTGCCATCTCCATCGTTATTGTCAGACAAAGTGATACCGTATTTAAGGGCCAGGTAGCTTTCGATCTTTTGTCGATCACTAGAGGTGCTTAGTAATTGATTATAGACTATTACCTCAGCAATTTCTCCATTGAATCTGGTCAGGCCTGTTCCAATGGCACCAATTTGTAGATTATCGGATGTTTCAGGCCCGTGATTGGCTGTGAACGATGCTTCGATTTCACCATTCACAAATACTTGTGAGCCATTACTGGCGTCCTCATCGAAAATGACGGTTGAGAGGGTCGTTATACCGTTAGCAAATAGGCCAGTAATATTATTTTCAGTACTAGAGCCATTACTGACCGCGTTGTTTTGACCAGAAGCATCCTGCATGTATCGATCAAAGTCTGTATTGTTTTCTCCCCAAACCGCACCAGCATCATCTCTATTGGGCTTGTAAACTGCAATAACGGCCAAGTCAGGATTAGCATCTGCGTTGATACTTAAGTTGGAAGTATAGTAAGTGGTCCCATTAAAGTCATTGGTTGGGTTGAAATTTATAGCACCATTCGTAGCCGTACCTGTACGGGTTAGCGAAACAAAGTTATTGGATTGGTCTAACCAGTTAGTCCCTCCTACGTCTGCCTTTAACCATAGCATGAGGTTTCCGTCAACTTCACCTGGTGCACAGGTTACATTATTGATCTCTCTCCAGTCTCTTTCTGTGGTAGCACTTGCAGTGGTTATATTTGGAAAAGAGTTGGCTGTTTGGCTGTTTGCTGGGTTGGTGATAGGGTTAGGGCCTACTACGTCATCAAAAGCATCGTCTAGGCCATCCTCATCTGCATCGGTACCTAATGGCGTAACATTGGCAGCATAGTTTCCATTAGTATCCCAACCTTCTATGATATCACCGAGGCCATCATTATCAGAGTCTGTGTCTAAATAATCTGGAATAAGGTCAGAGATTTCAAAGCCAGCATCTGTATTTACGGGTACGGTAGGCACACCTGTAGTGGCTCCACAAGGAGTACAATTAATATCAAAAGCGTTGTCTATACCATCCTGATCAGAATCTGCTCCGATAGGTACTACTAGTGTGCCTGCTGTTGCTTGAGACTCAATAAGGTCTGTTATGCCATCGCCATCACTGTCTGCATCTATTCTATTTTTTAGTCCATCCCCATCGGTCTCTGGGTCTGTATGGATTGTACCTCCATTGGCTGGATCAAAAACATTGGCCCAGCCGTTGCTGTTACCGTCAACAAAGACATCGACTTTGCCATCAGTATTGGCATCAACTCCGCCCGCTTCAATAATATCGAAGATACCATCATTGTCTGAGTCTAAATCTAAGTAGTCTGGAGTACCATCTCCATCGGTGTCTAAACTAGCAGTGGTTGTACAAGCAGCTGCGGTAATTTCTATCTGAAGAATGTATGGCTCCCAGCCGACTCCACCACTTAACCAAAGAAGGCGATAGCTAGAATAGGCGGTTGTATTAGCGCTGAGATCGAAAATTTCTGCAAATTCTGCGGTGCTGATTGCGGTGGTAACAGCAATACCGTTTCCGTCAGAAGTAATTGTGCCCGTTAAATCTGTGTAACTGACCCCATCGAATCCTTCAAGCCTGTATGTAGCTCCGTTTTCTAAAAAAGAAGCCGTTCTGTCGATGATCACTCTTAAATCAGTAAGCACAATTGGATCTGCAAAAGACACATTGAAAATTACATCATTACTGGCATTGTAGGTTTGGCCGTCATTAAAATAGAAGGCATCATTGTAGGTTCCGTCTATCAAATTGGCGGTTGTAGAGCCTGAATCATTAAAAAGTAATTCTGTAGTTACCCCTGAGATGATCTCTTCAGCACAAATAACACCCAAACCCTCGTCAGTATCCAAGACCCCATCATTATCATCATCAATGTCAATAGAGTTAGGAACCCCATCAAGATCTGTATCAATAATATTTACCTCTCTCCAATCTCTTTCTGTGGTGTCAGGGGTTGTTTCGTCTGGGTAGTCGTTAGAACTATTATCTCCTCCGGGGGTGTCATATACGTTGGTAGTACTATTTCTACCATTGATGGTGTCGTAGTTGTCGTCTAAACCATCACCATCCGCATCGGTACCGGCAGGTGTTGTATTTGGCGAAGCATCACCGGTGGTATCCCAGCCTTCTACAGCATCAACCAAGCCATCGTTATCGGAGTTGATGTCTAGATAATCAGGTGTACCATCGGCATCAGTATCTACAGCTACTGTGGGGGTTCCTCCATTGTTTGAGTCAAAGGCATTATCAATGCCGTCAT
>JBLIES010000007.1:0-38871 GCA_047633135.1 Roseivirga sp. | reverse complement strand
AATACCGTGTTTTGAGCTTTGTAATTCAATACATAACTGCTTCCGCTTCCGTTTACAGTACCTGTGTAAGCCACATCGCTAGTCACCATTTCCATATTTCGCTTTTGAAACATGAGCGTGTCTTCTTTCTTTACATCCACACCATAGATATAATCCAGATTCCAAGCAATGTCATCGTAAGGTGGGAATTTAGCTTCTTTAGGGTAGTTCTGTGGCGCTAACAAAGTAACCGCTAGGTTTCTGTAAGGCTGATCGAGGAAAACGACATAATCACCCACATTAGACCCTGTAGTAGCCTTGTGTACTTCTATTCCTTGCACACGCAGTTGATTTACCAAATAGGCTGCCATGGCAGGGTCACGTTGTTCTTTAGGGATTACAAAGGCTTTTGGGTTTTCTTCTATTCCTTTTTTGACGCTGTTGACACCTTTTTGGTAGAAGTTGCGCATTAGTAATTTCTTGTTGTCGGCAGTATAAGTTAAGGAAGCCAATACACCGCCTTGCATATAGTTGATGTTGTTTCTAGACGACCAGTAGATTAATTCTGTAGGCGGAGCAGGGCGGTACCATTCACGGCTTGTGGCGGGGTCTCCAGCATAGCTTTGCTTGGATAGGTCGCGCATGTAAGTGTTTGCACCAGCGTTTCCGAAGGTTTCATAAAAACGACCGATACTGTTATGGTTATTGGCTACCCACATGGCATATCCAGGCCACCAGCCATCAAAGAAGGCCCAAGTAAAGGTGCCAGGTAAACCTTGTGAAGCCAAAGTGGTAATGTCATGATTGGCCATGATCTGCCACTCGCCAATGGCAATAGGGTCCATGTTATCGTTGTAAGGCCCTGTTCCTGTAGAAATATAAAGCAATGGAACAGACTCGTGTAAGTCGAGCATTACTGTAGGATGCCAATCAAAATAAGTGTTGAAAATAGCTTTGGAAAGCTCTTGTGATACCTGAAGTCCATCTCGGTTATTGTCATGGAAAACGTACTTTCCCCAATAAGGTGGGCTCTTAGGGAAGCCATCGTCAAACTCTGGTCTGGCTTTGGTATAGCGATAATACCAATCCACTTGCTTGTCTCTACCGTCAGGTTCTGAGGTGGGGTTAATCAGTATGATAACGTTTTCTCTAATGTTCTTAATGTCTTCTGATGGGTCGGTGATGAGGCGGTAGGCCAATTCCATCAACATTTCTGGGGAACCCATTTCTGTAGAATGTAATCCGCCATTGAGGTAAAAAATAGGCTTGCTGTCGGTGATAATCTTATCCGCTTCAGCGCTAGATACTTTTCTTGAATCAGAAAGTTTGTCCAGTTGCTGTTTGTAATGATCAATACGGTTCATTGATTCATCATTGCCAATCACCACCAAATTGATGGCTCGGCCTTCTTCTGAAGTTCCAATTTGTTCCATTTTCAGGAAAGGAGAGGCTTTGGCCAGCGCTTGGTAGTAAGCGTAAATCTCGGAAGTACGGTGCATTACACCGGGAGCACCGATGATTTGCCCGAAATATTTCCGAGGGGACGGGACATTAGGATCGTCTACTAGATTGAGTACCGAAGCAGGGAGAAAGCGCGGGTCGGTGGTGTATTCCTTTATTTTTTTGTTGTACTCTTCGTCAATTTTTTGAGCCAATAATGAAGATGTACTAATTAAAAACAGAAGGCAAATCAGTAAATAATGTTGTTTTTGCATAGTCGTCAATGGTTTGAATTACCGAATATAACATTATCCATGTCTTAAGCCTGGTTTTAAGATGTCTAGCCAACATGAGAGAAGAGTTTTGTCATGACCATTGCACTGATCAAAAGTATAATTAAAGAGTTTGCTAGTGCGTTGATTCATTTCCTAACGTCTAGATTTCGTAGAAGGTAGATGATTGCGTTGACCGTCTACTGCATCAGTTTGATTTCTTGCGTTATTTCAGATAGGAGCTCTTCAAGGGTCACTTTCAGTTTTGTGGAATTTTCTATTCCACTATCGCTAAGGTCAATTAAGTAGGCGAAAATATTGCTGAAGCGTTGATTTCTTCTAAGTGCTTCATCGTCATTTGGACGGCCATCTGTGATGAGATTCGTGCGGTGTGTTCTGCGAAAATGGGCATTACAACAGACTCCGAATAGCTCCATTTCGACTTATGATAATCTTCTACAAGGAATGTTAATTGGTTTTCGAACATACGGATGACCTTGACGCTCAGGCTTTCATTTGAGATTAACTCTACACCACGTGCTTTTAAAGTTTCATAAGCTGCGCAATTGAAATCAGGACTTGCTCAGGCTGGGATCTTGTCAAAATGGTTTACTAGAGAATCATCATACGATTCAGTCGACTTCCTATGATCTAACAAGATGCGATACGATGCTAATCCCTCTTGATTATATTTGATCACAAGTTCTAATTCGATTCCAGACTCATTGAGTAATAACTCAGTCGCTTCTAGCATTGTCACTTCTAATGCCTTAAATTTTATGACTTCATTCTAATTATTAATACTTAGTGCGATCAAGGTACCAATCACCACCAGCACGGTTTCGCCACCAGCATATTTCAAGTACTTACCAGTTTTATTCTTTTCCATAAGGTCGTATCGTATTCTTCTAAAGAATTTTGTCATTAGAATAGCAGCTGATTTTAATGAAACGCAACAATTATACACCAGTATTGCTTTTACCCTACAATATCAAAGGGGGCAATAATGCTGCTATCCGCTTTATGTCAGTGACAGGCAATATGATTTTATTTAATATGGAATAAGCCAATTCTGATTTTGACTGCAGGCTATAAAAATGGGTAGGGGTTAACCATTAAAATCATTTTGATTTTCGCTCATGCACCATGTACTACGTTCTAAACTGTAGGCTATAATATATGGCCATCGGTGATTATTCTTTTACCAAGAAGTGGGCTTATAGTCTTTCAAGAATTTACCACACCAATGCTTACCCGTATTAATGCCATCGAAGAGTGGGTCTAATACACGGGCGGCTCCGTCAACAATATCTAAGGGCGGCTGGAAATCATGGATTTCCTGTTTTCTTTTCGCCAATTCTGCGGGGTCTTCATCTGTTACCCAACCCGTGTCTACTGCGTTGGTATAAATGCCATATTTGGCAAAGTCAGAAGCAGAGGTTAGGGTCATCATATTCAAGGCAGCCTTGGCCATATTGGTGTGCGGATGTCGGTCTTCTTTATGAAACTGATGGAACTTTCCTTCCATGGCAGATACGTTGATTACGTGTTTCACACCCGTGTTCTCCTTCTTCATTAAATTGACCAAGCGATTGCAAAGCACAAAAGGAGCGACTGAATTAACCAATTGCACCTCTAACATTTCAGTAGTATTAATTTCGCCTAGTTTCAATCTCCAGCTGTTGGTTTTTCTTAAGTCAACTTGCTGTAAATCAGCATCTAGTTTGCCTTCGGGGAAAACTTCTTCTGCTGAAATTGAATTATCGATGCTATAAGGGATCTGAGAAAGTTGAGCGGAGGCAGTGAGCCCAATGCCGAGTTGGCGGCCATGCCAGGTCACTGGTAAATTTTTGCTTTCACCTCGTGCAAAACCTTCGCCCAAGGTTTTTAATTCTTCTAAACAAGCATGATGATCAACCAAAAGTGATTGAACATAGGGCGTTAACTCATCATGACCCTTGGTTTCGTTGGGCATTAAGTGGGTATAAAAACCAGAAGGCCTTCTCACCGTTTGAGCCGCATTGTTGATGAGAATATCCAACCTATCATATTGTTGTTCAATATAATTGCAGAAGATTTCGACACTAGGAATATGCCTGAGGTCAAGCCCATGTATTTTCAGGCGATGTCCCCATGTTGAAAAATCAGGTTCTTTGGCGTAACGAATAGCAGAATCCACGGGGAAACGAGTGGTGGCAATAACGGTTGCACCAGCCCGCAACATGATCACCGTGATATGGTAGCCGATTTTTAGGCGAGAGCCAGTGACCAAGGCAACTTGATTGGTTAAATCGGCTGTCTGAAAGCGCTTGGCATAATTAAAGTCACCACAGTCTTTACACATGGTGTCATAAAAATGGTGGAGTCGGTCAAAATTGGTTTTGCAGACATAACACTCTCTAGGTGTTTCTAAAATAACCTCTTTCTCCGTTTTTTCACCTTCCACCATGGAGGGAGCAATGAAAATAGTCGCTTCTCTGGCACTTCTAATACCTGTCGCTTTTCTCGCTTGCTTGTCCTTTTCGTTGATTTTCTTCTTGATTTCCTTTTTGGCGCCACGTTTTCTTCCGAGCAATTCCTCTTTGTCTGGCCGAGAGAATTGGCCTGCTGCTTTGATCAAAGCAATTCTTTCGTCTTTTGGGATTTCAAAGATCTGATTGGTGTCTTTGTTTAATGTGTCAAGAATGGCAATGCACTCACGAATCTGTTCTTGTGTAATAGAAGTGGTTTGGTCGGGCTGAGATTCCATTTGGACTTATTATCACGCAATTTAGTCTTTTGGTTTTTGATTATCCCAGGTTCTATTCACTGTTCTCCTTTTTAAACTGAACGAGAACTTGTGAGAGTGGGCTGGAGGAAACGCTGAGCTGTTAAGGGATACTGATTACCCTAGATTTCGGAGTAGCATGTTGCTTCGATTGGGCTTTTTTTAGTTCTCCGATACTCGAGTCAGGGCCGCTCGCTGATACTCCACTACTCATTGTACTTACTTGATAGGTTTTATGATTGGCAACTTTAATTGATACCAAAATGGTTTTAAGGTTTGAATTGAATCTTCACTTGCACTTTAGTGCGGATTGCGCTTCCCGTTTTACCGAGAGCCGCTTTCCATCTTGGGCCTTTTTTGATCAACCGAATCGCTTCTTCATCACAACCATAACCAAGGCCTTGTATGATTTCGAAATCGCTTAATTTGTCATCTGAATTTACGACAAACGCTACCGTAACACGACCTCTGATTTTCTTCTCTCGGGCGGCTTCAGGATAATTTAAATTTTGCTTGAGGTATTTCTTAAAGTCCCGACTGCCATTGATGAGAGAGGCATCTGATGATTGATCTGAGCTACCAAAACCAGTAACCACGACTTCCCCCAAAGAGCTTACTTCGACAGGCATTCTAATGGTGTCCTTCATTAAAGCAAGATTCTTGAATTCAAACTCTTGAGTAAGATAGCCCAAAAAGCGAACCACATAGATAGCAGAACTATCTGCTACAATCTCCGCTTTACCTTCCGCATCTGTCCTACTGCCTTCTATCGTGTTCTTATTATAAATAGTGACTTGAGGCAATGGATAAAGATCATCGGCATCAACCACTGTCACCGTAGTGAGTTGCTGATCAATTCGAACTCCGGCCACTCGGCCTTGTAACGTACTTCGCAGGTCCATTGAGCGAACCACTTCCTGTTTCGCTTTCTGTTCGACTAGTGCTCTGTTAGTCATTATTTCGCTTGTTTCTGCTGTTTTTAGTTCGGCCTTTACTGCCGAACTTATCACTAATACTGGTTGAGTTAAAGCTTCAGTTTGAGTACTGATCACTATTTCTTCCATCTCGTCTACTACAATTGGAATCTCAGAGGCTTCAATTTTGGCTAAAGGATCGATGGGCTGGAACTGATTTGGTTTTGTGTTTAATTTCGAGGCAGTCAAACTCGGTTGATTAAGCAGATCTGGATTGATGAGCTGGATGCTGTCCATTGCAGGTCTTTTGAGTTTTTCAATTTTTTCTGAAAATACTTTTTTGTCTTCTTCTGGTTTTTGAATCCATATGAAGAAGAGAGAGGAGGTTAATAATATCACCACGGTGGCGGCTATCTTTCTACTTATACTCCAAAAAGGGAGGAGCGCGGTCTGCTGAGTTTTTTGCTTGAGTCGAGCCTCAAGCTCCTTTAAGTCAGCATTTAGATCGGTTTTCTCAATACTTTCCATGCCCTCCAATCCATGTGCATAGAATGAGTCGTCCAGCATCAATCGTTCTACCTGATGTTGTTGCTCAGTGTTTAATAACCCACTTCTATAAGCGGCTAAAACTTCTTCAGTTAATTGGTCAATATGGTTATGCTTCTCTTTCACGAAGATTTTCTACACATATTTTTAAATTTCTACGTCCATTTTGGATATAGCTTTTTACCTTTTTCAAATCAAAACCGGTCAGATCAACTACCTCTTGATAACACTTTTTTTCAATATAGAAGAAACGAATACAGGCCTGCTGTTCAATATTCAGCTGGCTAATACAGCTTTCTAACATAGTCAAATCGCTCTCTAATGCGTTCGGTTCAGACTCATGATGCACAGCTGAGGCGATTTCCATAACCCCCTCGCCATTTTCTATTAAATAGCCTTGGCTTTTCTGTTTTCGCAAGTACATTAAACATTCGTTTTTGCTTAACACAAACAACCAACCTTTAAAATGCGCTACTTCTTGGTCTTTCAATCGACTTAAAAGTTTTTCGAACACCTGCATGGTCATGTCTTTGGCTACTTCTCTGTCTTTCAAGTATTTCAAACATAGCCCATATACCAAACTCATATAGCGCTTATACAATTCTCCGATCACCTCATTATCTCCTTTCTGTTGATAGAGAGCAATCAGATCGAAGTCTGAAACTTGGGCGATATCGAGCTTTTTTCTAAAGAACAAGTCGGTTCAAACTATTTTTTTGGTTTGTTTATGGAATCCTCAATAACCATGCATCTCAAGGTTAAATAATTTTTCACATAAACCATTTAGCCATGAAGAATTTAATAATAGTGATGATGCTCGCCTTTGGCATATTCCATAAAAGCCATGCGAATACTTTTCAAAAAGAAATTACAGGCATAGTGCGAGGAGCAGATGATGGCCAACCACTGCCGAGTGTAAGCGTAATCGAGAAGGGCACCGGGAATGCCGTTTCGACCACTGCTGATGGCCGCTATACGATTAAGCTAAGTAGTGATAAGGCAGTTTTGGTGTTTAGGTTTCTTGGTTTTATAAGTCAAGAAATTAAACTCGGAGATCGATCGGTACTCAATGTAAGTCTTCTGCCAGATGTAACCAGCTTAGCAGAAGTGGTGGTTAGAGGTTATAGTCGAAGTCAAAGGAAGGAGCAAAAAAGACTGATGATTCAACCTGAAGTGCAATACGACCGAATAGATATTTCCTCCCAAATGTACATGCAGTCGGAGCATAACTTTTCAACGTCCTATCATTATCCCCAAAGAGAAAACAGCGAAAGCTATTCTGAAATAAAGGAAAGCGGCTTCAAAACGCCATGGAAAAATCCGTATTCCACCTTTTCAATTGATGTAGATGCCGCTGCCTACAGCAATGTGCGAAGGTTCATCAATAATGGACAAAAGCCACCTAAGGATGCCGTAAAGGTCGAAGAGATGATCAACTATTTCGATTATGATTATGCCGGACCAACAGGTAAACACCCTTTCGCTGTACAACATGAGGTAGCTGTAGCACCATGGAATGCCAAGCATCAACTGGTACATATTGGAATTCAAGGCGAAAAAATAGAAATGGATGATTTACCAGCTTCTAGTTTGGTTTTCCTTATCGATGTATCTGGCTCAATGAACGCGAATAATAAACTACCATTGCTCAAAAAGTCGCTCAAGCTACTGGTCAATAAAATGCGAGCCGAAGACTATGTTGCCATAGTGGTATATGCAGGTGCTGCTGGTGAGGTGCTTCCGTCAACATCGGGAAAGAACAAAGGGAAGATAATCAATGCTTTAGAGCAGCTAAGTGCTGGTGGCTCAACAGCCGGTGGAGCAGGAATAAATTTGGCCTACAAAATTGCAAAACAGAATTTTATAAAAAATGGTAATAACAGGGTGATCTTAGCAACAGATGGGGATTTTAATATTGGTGCGTCAAGCGACAAAGCAATGGAGAAATTGATTGAAGAAAAGCGGGAAGAGGGTGTTTTCTTAACTGTGCTAGGTTTCGGTATGGGGAATTACAAAGATTCAAAAATGGAAGTGTTGGCCGATAAGGGAAATGGAAACCATGCTTATATCGACAATATATTAGAGGCCAAAAAAGTATTAGTGACAGAATTTGGCGGAACACTTTTCACTATTGCCAAAGATGTTAAGATTCAGGTTGAATTTAACCCCGCCACTGTTCAAGCCTATCGCTTAATTGGGTATGAGAATAGACGCTTGAACGATGAAGACTTTAATAATGATAAAAAAGATGCGGGCGAATTAGGGGCAGGCCACACCGTTACCGCTTTGTATGAAATTATCCCTACCGGAATTAAAAGTGAGTTTAAGCCATTGGATGATTTGAAATACCAGAACACAGAAATAAAGAGAACGAGTGGGAATACGGAAGACTTGCTTACCGTGAAATTGAGATACAAAAAACCAGATGGTGAAGAAAGCATTTTGTTAGCACAAATAATAAAGAATCAAACGCTAGAGCTTTCAGCTACTTCTGATAATTTTCGCTGGTCAGCTGCGGTGGCTGGCTTCGGAATGCTACTGCACGATTCGGATTTCAAGAACAGCCTTACCTTTAACGATGTAGTAGTGTTGGCAAAAGGAGCCAAGGGCATTGATGATGCGGGTTACAGAGCTGAGTTTATCAAACTTGTAGAAATGGTAGAACTGTTTTAGTCAATCCAAGGCTAAATGGGTTAAAGCCGATTGACTGAAAGGTGGATCGGTTTTTTTGTGTGTTGAGTTGTCATCCTAAGCTTGTTTTAGGATCCGTCTGTGAAAGTCCATTATTGTTATGAACAGCTACTCCGAAGCTTTGGGGCTTTGATTCATTTATAGTTCTCTTGGGCTAAATCTTCTGGATCACGCTTCGGAAAGAGCAGAAACTTAAACTCGCATGAATGTGCACCTTTCTTGTTTGCGTGCAGCTTCTACAAAGCTTGGCAGCGGTGGGCGGCCTTCATTGTTAATACCATCTCTCGCCCTTACAGGGCTTTAAAAAAGGATATGGTTCTGATTCCCGAAGGGTTGTGCACCCTCCGTTTAGTTATTGTGCCCTTTGATGGCTAGCAGCTGTAGGGCGTGATTGGCCTCTCAGCCCCAAGGGGGCGAAATACACCAAGAATGGGTGATGGCCATTCTTACATCGGAATAGTGTGGATCAAGCCCTGAAGGGGTGAGGTAGTTTTCTGCATTAGCGCAATAGAAAGCAGGGTGCAATTAAGAGGCTGCTTCGTATAATCCACAGGTTTGTAGCCCTGCGATAGTAATTTTAACTACCTGCCAACCACTAATAAAATTCCACCCTACAAAACCTTGGGATAAGCCTATCTTGAATCATCGACAAGCAACCAAAATATTTCTCAATGAAGTTCCGAAACCTATTTTCTATCCTAATCTTATGTTTGTGTGCCATATCAGCTACAGCCCAAACCGATCTCTCCCTATTCAAAACCATGGAGCCACGCTCGATTGGCCCCGCAGGAATGTCAGGTAGGGTCACCTCAATTGATGTAGTTCGGTCGAACAAAAACATTATCTATGCTGGAACTGCCTCTGGTGGTTTATGGAAATCTACCAGCCAAGGCACGAAATGGGAGCCAATTTTCGATGATCAGGATGTCGCCTCCATCGGAGTGGTGACCATCGATCCTTCTAACCCGAGTGTAATTTGGGTAGGCACTGGCGAAGGAAATCCGCGTAACTCTATCAACTCTGGCTATGGCGTATACCGCAGTTTAGACGCTGGGCGCTCTTGGGAGCACATGGGCTTAGAGAAAACTAGCAATATCCATCGCCTCATTGTTCACCCTAACGACCCCAATACCATTTGGGTAGGTGCGATCGGTTCTCCTTGGGGCGAACACGAGGAGCGAGGTGTTTTTAAATCTACAGATGGTGGTGAAAACTGGAAGAAAGTGCTTTACGGTGGGCCTGGATCAGGTATTGCCGATATGGTAATTGACCCTTCAAATCCAAATAAAATAGTAGCCGCCATGTGGGAACACCGCAGATGGCCTTGGTTCTTTAACTCTGGTGGTCCAGCTTCAGGCATTTACATTACCCACGATGGTGGTGAAACCTGGAAAAGAAAAACAGCAGAACATGGTTTGCCAAAGGGTGATTTGGGCCGGATTGGTTTGGCCATTGCGCCTTCTATGCCCGATAGAATTTATGCCTGGGTAGAATCAAAAGAAAACGCAATCTACCGATCAGATGATGGGGGAGAGCGATGGTACAGGATATCAAACAAGGATGATAGAGGCATTGGTAGTCGTCCGTTTTACTATGCTGATATCTACGTAGACCCAGAAAATGAAAATCGTGTTTATTCACTTCATACTCAGGTGACTGCCAGTGAAGATGGTGGGAAGAGTTTCCAAAACTTCGTGAACTCTGGCATTATCCATGTCGATCATCATGCTTGGTATGTTCACCCAGACGATCCTGACTTTTTAGTTTTGGGTAATGATGGGGGCTTAGAGGTAAGCACCGACCGTGGAGGCAGATGGCAATACTCTGAAAACCTTCCAATTGGGCAGTTCTATCACGTGAATTACGATATGGAATACCCTTATAACGTAATGGGCGGAATGCAAGACAATGGCGCGTGGATGGGACCTAGCCAATTGTTGAAAAACGGAGGCATTAGAAATGGATATTGGGAAAGAATCGTAGGTGGCGATGGCTTTGATGTGGTGCCTGATCCTACTGATTTTCGCTATGGATATTCACTCAGTCAAGGGGCGAACATCCAGCGATACGACAGGGTAACGGGCGAAATGACGGGCATTCGCCCAGAGCATCCCAATGATGAATACTTACGCTGGAACTGGAATGCTGGGGTCAACGTAAACCCAATCGATAAAAACACCTTGTACTTAGGTGCACAATACCTTTTCAAGTCGACAGATCAGGGTAAAAACTGGGATATCATTTCTCCAGATTTGACAACCAACGACCCAGAAAAGCAGAAACAAATCGATACTGGCGGTTTGAACTTCGATAATACAGGCGCTGAGAAACACACTACCATTACAGTGGTTGAGCCAAGTGCTGTGAAGCAAGGCATTATTTGGGTCGGTACTGATGACGGTAACGTTCAGCTGACGCAAGATAGTGGAGGGAAATGGGTGAACAGCGCTGGTAAATTCGATGGTTTGCCAGAGGCCACCTGGGTACAGCAAATCAAGTCAAGTACCTACGATGCTGGTACAGCAGTAGTCGTTTTTGATGACCACAGAAGAAACAATTGGGAGCCTTATGTGTACCAAACCACCAACTATGGTAAATCATGGAAACGCATTGTTGAAAAGGAGGATGTATTCGGTTTTGCACTCTCATTTGTACAAGACCCCATCGAACCAAACTTGATGTTTTTAGGAACAGAAGGCGGACTTTACGTAAGTATGGACGGCTCTGCCACTTGGGAGAAATGGACGCATGGTTACCCAACCGTTCCCACCATGGACCTTCAAATTCACCCTAGAGAACATGATTTGATCATTGGTACTTTCGGTAGGGCACTTTGGATTCTCGATGATATTCGTCCGCTTCGTGAAGCTACTCAAATGGGTATGAAAAAATTGATGGCAGAAAACTTACATCTTTTTCCAATCCCAGATGCTACCAATGCGATTGTTGGTCAGTACATGGGTTATAGAAGTACCGGAGATGGCCTCTTTATGGGAGAAAATAAGCCTTTCAGCGCAGCGATGAACTATTACTCAAAGGAAGCGGGTAAAGTGAAAATCGAGATTTCAGATGCTCAAGGTAAAGTGATGCGAACGCTTTATGAGTCTGCAGACAAGGGTTTGAATCGAATGTATTGGGGTTTCGAAGGAGATGGCGTTCGTCAACCAGGTGCTAGGCCAAATACAAGAGAAGGTGTTGCTCCACCACGAGGTTACGATGTTTTACCGGGAACCTACACAGTCAAAATGACTAAAAGTGGCGCATCGACCAGCCAAATGATCAAGGTAATGAAAGACCCGCGTTCACCCGCTTGGGACATGAACGAGATCAATGCCAAGCAGAAGTTTATTCAAGAATATTATGACTTTTTAGCGCCTGTAGTCCAGGCGATTGATCGCTTACAATCGGCTATAAAAAGTGTTGATTTGGTAGGTGCTTTTGCCGATGATAATGCTGCTTTGAAGGCCAGAAATACGGAAATCGAAAAAGAACTAACCGGTTTGAATGAATTGATTTATTCCAAAAGTTCCCAAGGGTCGCGAAATGACCCCAACGTACTATCACGATACTTAGGGAACGTAAGAGGTAAAATTGGCGGGAGTTATGAGCCAGTAACGCAAAGCCAACGTTATGCTTTGGCGAATGCACAAAAGAAAGCAGATGAGGTAATTGGAAAAATGAATGACTTCTTCAATAACAATTGGCCAGCTTATAAGGCTTATGTGGATGGACTCAAAATAGAGTTGTTGCCTAAGTTCTAAGCGCAATTAATGCTGAGATTTCAAAAACCCAAAGTAGAAATACTTTGGGTTTTTGTTTTAGTTCTCTTGCTACCATTCAGCACATTTGCGCTTTCGCTTCAGCGGTGAAGTAATAGAAAGTAAGAGGCGATTAGCAGGCTGTTGCTAATAATTTATCAGTTACTTAGGCGCCAAAGACTACCATTTATTTGATTTTATTCTTTTGAGTTTTCACCTTCTGTTATCCGAATCCTCGAGCATACTGATATAGCTCATATAGCGAGAATCAGAGATTTCGCCTGCGACAAAGGCTTCTAAAACCGCGCAATGAGGTTCGTTCACATGCAGGCAGTTATTGAATTTACATTTGCCTAAAAACGCCCTCATTTCTGGAAGATAGTCGCTGATCTCTTCTTGCTGCATTTCTACCAATCCTAGTTCTTTAATACCAGGGGTATCAATGATGGCACTATCCGCCTCCATTTCGAACATTTGAGCAAAGGTAGTGGTGTGTGTGCCTTTGTTGGCAAATTTGGATACCACTCCTACTTTTAATGCTAGGTCTGGAATAAGTGCATTCAATAGAGATGATTTCCCAACACCAGAATGCCCCGAAATCAATGAGATCTTTCCTCTCAGGTATGCTCTGACCTCTTCGAGTCCTTCGTTTTCAAGTACAGAAATCAGAAAGGTGGGGTAACCAATACTTTCGTATAATGCTTTTAACACTAAAGCTTGATCCATTGCCTCTTCATCCATTAAGTCTGTTTTATTCAAAACTAGAATAGAGGGAATTCTAAATGATTCTGCGCTCACCAAAAACCTATCAATAAAACCTAAAGAGGTGCGAGGGAAAGAAAGAGTGGCGACCAGTATGGCTTGGTCTAAATTCGAGGCTATGATATGAGAGAAAGCTGATTTACGGGTTGATTGACGGATAATATAGTTCTGCCTTGGTTCAATGTCCTTAATGACAGCAGAGCCTTTTTCACCCTCTTCTTCAATCATTACCCAGTCGCCAACAGCGATGGGATTATTGATTTTCATGCCCTGTTGTTTGAACTTACCACGAAGCCTGCTCTGAAATACTTCTCCAGATTCGGTTTTTACTTCGTACCACGAACCTGTCGACTTTATAACCCTGCCTCTTAGCTTTTCCATGTGCTCAAAGTTTGCATAATCTTGTCGGTTGCTCCCTTATTTTCTTGAATAAACTTTAAGCAAATAGCTGAGGCCTTACTTCGAAACTGATTATCGGAACTTAATCGCTCAAAATGCTGGTTAATTTCAGCTTGAGTTTTAAACGTGAAAGCACCGCCTTTCTTTACTAATGCCTTGGATTCAGGGAATTTATCAAGGTTATTATTTCCGAAAATTACGGGCAATCCAAAAGTCACGGCTTCCAGTATGTTGTGAAGACCGCCACCAAATGCACCCCCAATATAAGCGATGTTACCATATTGGTAAAGTGAAGATAACATGCCAATAGTATTAATAATGAGTAACTCAGAATTAAGGATATCTGTTTCGTTGGCCTCTGTAATCCTGATAAAAGGACGTTTTAGGCCATGTTCTAGTTGTTTCACACTACTTTCTCCAATATTATGTGGGGCGATGATGAATCGTGTTTCAGGAGAATTGTTAATGATGGGTAAAAGGAATTCCAAATCGGCAGGCCAACAGCTTCCAACAATTACTGTCAAATGATTTTTGGTGAACGCTTTCACTAAAGGAAATGACTTTGGCTTGCTTGCGGTTGCTAAAACGCGATCAAATCGTGTGTCACCAGTTACAGTGGACTGTTCAATGCCGATGGATTTTAAAAGTATTTGGGAGTTTGAGTTTTGAACAAAAAAGTGATCAAATTTTCTCAATGTTTCTCTAAAGAAACCGCCACTCGATTTGAAAAAGCGTTGATGCTCGTTGAACAAAGCGGAAATACAGAAGAGTGGAATACCTCTTTTATTCACTTCGTTGAGGTAGTGATACCAAAATTCGTATTTAACGAACACCACCGTGGAGGGTTTGGTGATTTCTAAAAACTGATTTGCGTTTTTAAGAGTATCAATTGGCAGGTAATAGATGTAATCTGCTCCTGGGTAGTTTTTCCTAAGTTCATAACCGGAAGGAGAGAAGAAGGTCAGGAGTATTTTTCGATCAGGGAAATGCTTTTTGAATGCTTCTAAGACTGGCTTTCCTTGCTCAAATTCCCCAAGCGAGGCACAATGAAACCAAGTTGTTAGAGATGAGTTTTCTTTGAAATCCTTTTCAAGTGCCTCAAAAAGTCCTTTTCTGCCTTCCGTGAATAGTTTTGCTTTTTCATTGAAAGGCGAATAAAGCCATGCTGCCAATTGGTAGAAACGTAAACTAATGTTATAGATGAGGACATTCATGCAGTGCAAAAATATAAAACCAGACTTAGTTCGGCAGAAATAAGCAGCATTTATATTTCAGCGGGTCTATTGTGTGCTAGAGAACAAACCTCTTCTCATTTTCAATTAGAGGAGTCACAGTTGATATCGAGAGGTGAGGTTTCCATTAATGGATTGGATGATTAATACTATTCCTGTTTTTCGTCTTAGCCAATCTTTATCAATGGATAAACTGTTATGAATAAGGGTTGGTGGAGGTGCTAATGAATTTTATTCCTAATTTTCTATTGTAAGCAATAGAGCGACATGAAAAAAAATAGTCTCTTCACATTTATCTTATTCGGGTTGTTTGCGTGTGATGAAGGAGGTTTAATAACCCAACTACCTGCTACTGGCAACTTTAATTTTAATATTGATTGTGAAGCGGCCAATGCGAGCGCCAACCGATCTCTTACGAACGAAGGAACGAAGGAACGATTGACCCTGCAGATTTAGTCAATGAATCAGCGGAATTGATCAAAAGTATTTCATCAACCAAGTTCACGTATGGCGTTTCTGGTTATGCTGCATCATCAATAGTTCCAGTATTAACGAATTTAAGTGTGTCCACTAGAATTGATGGGGCTACTACCGTGTTATTATCTGTTTCAGGCATGCCTTTTAATAAATGGTGTCATTACGGCTTTCGAAAAAGATAATGAAGCATCTGTATTGACTGCTGCGCAAGTGGCCAGTTGAGAGGCGCTTATGGAGAGCCAAGGCGTATCTGACTTGATTGTTACAGCAGACTTTGATAATAATTTGGAGAGCGATTTCACTATTGACATTTAATCGTATTAGTAGAACTCCCTGGGACATGGTTTAAGTTATTATAGGTCTGGTATTCCTATTGTATTTTTTTTGTAGATTTACTAACCAAAAATTTTTAAACCTTCTAGAATGAAAAAAATCTCCTTTTGTCTGTTTACGATTTGTATTGGACTTTTGTACTCTTGCGGAGAGGCAGGTATACAGTCCGATATATCTCAAATTGTGGATGTTGATCCCATAAGTATTTCCATCGATGTTTTGCCAATTTTCATAGGCCAAAGTGTTGATGAAACCTCTCCAAGGACGGTAAGTACAGGCCCAATAGATATTACATCATCTGAATTTTCAGATTACACTGATGAACTTCAAAAATTCACAATCAATAAAATCTATTACACCATAAGGGGTTTTGATCAAGGTAATGAGGCTGATTTGGATGTAGATATGAACGTCATATTAAATGGTGGGAACTCTATTCCTGTCCTTTCAACCCTTATTGTTGATGTTCAGAATCAAACTGCAAAAGTGCTGCTGTACGATAAAACGAATCCTGGTTCTGTCAGTGCAGCAGCAATTTCGGGAATAGAAGGAGCGCTCTTGAATGGCAATTCCTTTGTAATAGAAATGGTTGTTGTGGGTCGTAATGTGATATTTCAATCCACAAGCGATGAGTTCCAGTTTCAGTTCGAGTTTGATATTACAGCAAGAGTTCAGTTAGATTGATTTTTTAAAGAGGCATTGTATGAGAATTTATTCAAAAATATTATTCGTGGTTGGTCTTAGTTTAACTTTGACCAATGTTTCAAAAGCACAGTTAGATTTTGATTCGTTTTTAGAAGCTGGTATTTCAGATGCGAATACCTTATTGCAGTCTTATTTAGAACCTAGTTTTCAGGGAATAGGCTATGGCATCAATAGTGGCTGGTACAACACTGCTCGTCCTCACCAGTCTTTAGGTTTTGAAATCAGTATCACAGCATCGGCTGCTAGAGTTCCTTCCTCTGCGCAATTTTTCACATTTAACAACAGCGATTATCAAAATGTGAGATTGTCAGACAATAGCAGGAATCAACTCCCAACTCTTTTTGGGCCGAATTTAGGCGCTGATGATCTGCCAGAATTAACCTTTTTAGATCCAGATACAGGTGAGGAAGTTATCCGTATATCTGCACCAACTGGTTTGGGTATTGAAGAAACACTCCCCTTTGTAGCAGTGCCATTGCCAATGGTGCAATTTAGTTTAGGGTTAATTAAAGGGACTGATCTCAAATTGAGATATGTCCCTGCAACTAGTTTTGGTGAGGATAATGATGTGGAATTGAATTTGTTCGGTTTTGGTATTATGCATGATGTTAAACAATACATTCCTGGTATTAAGGCTTTACCGTTCGACTTATCAGCGTTTTTTGGGTATACCAACCTAAAGACAACTTACGCAGTAGACCCCGATTTGAATCAGTTTGCAGAATTTGAAACCAAAGGAACTATCATTCAGGCTTTAGTCTCGAAAAAATTGGCTTTTGTTACTGCTTATGGAGGGATTGGTTATGCTCAATCAAACACCACTTTCGGTCTGAAGGGGGATTATACAACTGAATCTGAAACGTTTACTGATCCAATTGATTTGTCTTACGAAAATAGTGGAGTTCGTGCAAACGTGGGTTTAAGGCTTAGGCTGGCATTCTTTAATCTTTTCGGAGAGTATGCATTCCAAGAATTTAATACTATGACTGTAGGAATCGGTTTTAGCTTCAGAGAGGGGACTGGAAGTACTAATATTCCAATAATACCGGGGATATAATAGATTTTAGAAAACGAGAAAAGAGGGGCTTATGCCCCTTTTTTTATGCCTCAACTTTATTGATCTCAAATTGAAGTAAAACTAGGCCCTGAAGTGCAGTTTCTTTGCGTAAAAAAAACAGTTATGAAGTACCCGATAACAGCATCGACAAAAAGTCTAAAATCGATGGTCTAATATTTTGATGCCTTGAGAATTTCATTCTATCTCAAACCGATGGTGATTTTAGCCCATAGCGATTTAGTTCCCTTTAAAATTGGGTTTTCTCTTTTCTACGAATGCGCTCATTCCTTCTTTCTGATCTTCTGAAGAAAAGAGCATGTAGAAATTCTTGCGTTCAAAATGAAGCCCTTCCTCTAAGTGTGCTTCAAATGATCTTTTAACTGATTCTTTAGCCATTTGAACGGCAATGGGAGACATCGAAGCAATCTCTTTTGCCAACTTTAGCGCTTCGGCCATGTAGAGTTCTACAGGCACCACTTTATTAACCAGGCCTAGTCTTTCAGCTTCTTCTGCGGAGATAAATTTACCGGTTAGAACCATTTCCATTGCTTTGGCCTTTCCTAAGGCTTTTGTCAATCGCTGAGTACCACCCGCGCCAGGCATCACACCAATTTTTATTTCGGGCTGGCCAAATTGAGCAGTTTCTGAAGCTATGATCATATCGCAAGTCATGGCTAATTCGCATCCACCCCCTAAAGCAAAACCTGATACCGCGGCTATGATTGGCTTTCGTGTTTTGTTGATTTGATCCCAAGTGCTGAATTGATCGGTTTTCCACATGTCAACTGTGGTTTTACCCGCCATTTGTTTGATGTCTGCGCCAGCAGCAAATGCTCTTTCGTTTCCAGTAATGATGATTACTCTGACCTCTTCGTCTTGATCAAGTTCTTTTAAAGCATCTCTTACTTCGCACATCAGTTGAAGATTTAAAGCATTCAGCTCTTTGGGACGGTTCAATTCGATAAGGGCGATGTATTTGTCGTAGGATTTAGTTATATTAATGTATTCCATATATTAAACTTTCAATCGTTGAATCTAAAACAAAAATAGAAATAAATAAGAATGAGCAAGGTCAAGGTATTATTTGTTTGTCTAGGAAATATTTGTCGCTCTCCATTGGCGGAAGGAATTTTCATGCAAAAGTTGCGGTTAAAAGGTCTAGATGATAGATTTGAGGTAGACTCTTGCGGAACTTCGAACTACCATATTGGTGAATCACCAGATTCAAGAACCATAGTAAATGCAGTAAAAAACGGTATTGACCTAGACCATAAAGGGAAACCATTCAAGTCAGAATATTTTTTTTATTACGATTATATGCTTCCTATGGATCAAAGTAATTTGAGGGATTTAGAAAAATTTAGGCCTGATAATCCAAAAGCAGAGGTCTTTGTCCTGCGCACTTTTGACCTGCTTAATAAGGGCGCAGACGTTCCTGACCCTTACTATGCTGGTGAGCATGGCTTTCAAGAAGTATTCGATATTATAGATAGATCCTGCGAGCAGCTTTTGGTTCATCTAATTGAGAAACACCATATTGAACTTAATAAGCCGTTCTGATCTTCTCTAAAACTACCCCCATACTTTCTCTCACTTTACTTGTAGAGTGCTCATAGTGATTCACCATAAAGGTAAATATTAGCGTTTTCCCCTTTTTGGTTTTAAGGTAACCGCTAAGCGTATGGTTGTTGCGAACAGTGCCTGTTTTAGCGAAAACATAAGGCGCTGGGTCGCCAGCATACCAATCTTCTATAGTACCCGATTCACCACCGGCAGGCATCAGGGCGAAGAGTCTTTCTTCTCCCAACTCATTCCTAAGTCGGGCTAAAAGTTTGACCATGGTTCTAGGGGTGAACATATTGTAACGCGAAAGGCCAGACCCATCTACCCAAACAAGTTCATCACTCGAATCTTTAAATAGGCGTTCTTTAGCGGTTTTAATCATCGATTTAGAAGAAAGTGTATCACTCAATAGTCCATTCGCCATTAACAGAATTTGCTCTGCAAAAAGGTTGTCACTTGGCAGAAGCATTTTTTTATAGAGTGAATCTGTTGAGATTGAATAAATCCTTTGGGCTAGTGTTCTGTCTTGTGGACTTTCTAATATGGTGATTTCTTTCCCTAAAGTATCTTTTAAAAGCGTTACGAACAATTCAGCAGAGTATAAGAATGGCCGCATGAGCGTATCTACTGCTGTATAGTTGTCAATTTCGAAATCTAGGCTGTCAGGAAAAGCGTAATGAAAAGTGTTCTCGTGTTCTTTCCTTTTTATAAAAGTCGATAGCCGATTAAGGGTATCTACTTTTGCTACGAATTCTTGCTGAAAGTATTTAGGCAAGACCTCTAAAGTTTTTCGCTCTTTATCAACCCAAGCTGTGACACTGTTGCCATAAATAGGGAACACAGACTTTTCTGCTGAATAATAACCGTTGTAATCATCCCAGCTCCAGCCAGGCCCAAACCTTTCGTCAGCCATGGGGCGAGGCCAATAGAACAAGTTTTCCTTTCTTGATCTTAAAAATGCCAATGCCGTACTGTCTTGATGCTCTGGGTGCAGAAATAAGGGATTACCTGTCCCCCAGAATATTAACGAATCACCATTTATGGTATATTCCAAAGCGGGTACATTTGCACCTAAAAATTGAAGGCCAACGTAAAATGTAAAGAGCTTGGTGTTAGAAGCAGGGGTCATGTATTTGTTATCATACTGACATGCGATGGTTTTACCCGTTTCCGGGTCGGTAAGGATAAACCCAACAAAGGCTTGCTTAAAGCCCTCTAGTTCATCCAAATCTTTCAGAATTTTCCTTTTGCCATACCGCTGAGCCTGAATTGGCAGACAAATGCAAACCAATAATAAGACAGAAAATAGACGATTACTCATAGAAAACAGCTACTTCGTTGAGCGACTTTCTTCTATTTTGGGGCACATAGACCTCTTCTGCTTCGTAACCTACAGGTAGTAAAAGGAAAGGACGCTCGTTATTGGGCCTCTCAAGTATTTTCTGTAAAAAATTCATGGGGCTAGGGGTATGTGTCAAGGTCACTAAGCCAGCGTCATGAATTGCAGACAACAGCATTCCTGTCGCTAAACCCACTGATTCTGTTACGTAGTAGTTCTGGTGTTTCTTGCCATCAGCGTTGTATTCATAAGCTCTTTTGAATACAATTATTAAATAAGGAGCGGTTTCAAGAAAAGGTTTTTCCCAATCTGTACCCATCGGCTTGAGATCGTCTAGCCACTCTTCACTCATTCGTTTATTGTAGCTTTCGTATTCCTCTTTTTCGGCAGCTTCGCGAATTTGCTTTTTTAGGTCTGGGTTACTTATTACACAGAATGTCCAAGGCTGCTTATGCGCACCAGAAGGAGCGGTAGAAGCGGACATGATAATGTTTTCAATTACTGCTTTAGGAACTGGTCGATCAGAGAAATCTCGAACAGACCTTCGGGATTCTAGCCAATCGTAAAAATCAGCACTGCGTTGAATCATTTCTTCATGTCCATATTGGACGTGAGAGTATTTAATGAAGGGATGATTGTTGATCAGTTTTACATCGGACGCCATATATCAATATTCAGTTACACTAAATTAGGAAAGATAGGCCTAAAAACGAAGCTAATATAAAAGGAGATTTACCTGTGGTTTATAGCCTTCAGTAATGAGGGTAAAACCTTGCTCACATAAAGTTGAGTTAATAAAAACAAGAGTGATAAAGTCGATGGTAGTTACCCCCGAAATCTTAATGAAATGGCCCTTGATTTGAGATTTAGACTGGTTGAGAAAAAATAACCCATATTATTTGTGATGATTTGCAAGTTTTAGCGAATAACAATACAAACCAAATAGAATAAGGGTGCCATCGAAACAAAAAGAAGAGTTCATTAAAATGATTAGCGATCATAAGCGAATCCTATACAAGATTATGTACTCCTACTGCAAAAACCCAGAAGATCGAAAGGATTTAGAACAAGAGATCATTATCCAATTGTGGGGTTCTCTCGATAGATATGATGACAAATATCAACTCTCCACATGGATTTACAAAGTAGCCTTGAACGTAGCTGTTTCATACTATAGAAAGGATATTGTATTCACTGAAAAAAATGTTTCCCTTGATGAAGTTATTTTCAAAGTAGCGGAGGATGACTTTTCAAAGGAGTTAATGGATAGCAGAATGGTACAACTGCATCAATTTATAGATAAGCTCGATCCTTTTAAAAAGGCCATTATCATTCTCTATTTAGAAGACAAGAGTTACAAGCAAATTGGCGAAATATTAGGGCTAACAGAAACAAATGTAGGCAGTAAAATAAGCCGTATAAAACATCAACTAAAGGAAGACTTTTCATCCATAAACGATTAAACCTATGGAAATACAAGAACTAAAGGAATTATGGCAAGCAGAGAGTCAACGCCTAGAGCAGAAGATCGAACTCAATGAAACTGCTTTAAGAAAAATGAATATGGAAAAAGCCGTAGGAAGGTTTGACAAGCTTGTCGAAAAATCGATTCTTGGAAGAAACTTAGCATTGGTTTATGGCGTGATTTCTCTGGTTGCTTTTGCAAGTTCCTTAGATCGGTTAGAGATTAGCATCCCACTTCTTGTTGCTGCTTTGGCTATGTTTTGGTCTTTTCAATATCACCTTGTTATTGTAAAACCTAAAGAGTACCACGAAATGTCATTGGTAGAACTTCAAAAGTTGATTTGTAATTTCAGAATACACACCTCTTCCTCTGCCAAATATGATGTTTTGGTTGTCCTTCTTTGGTTCCTGACATTAATACCCTTTGTGATACAGATTGTATTCGATGTTTCCGTTTATGAAAACAGTAGTTATGGTTTACCTGTGTTATTAGCGATTACGGCTCTTTGCTTGATCTCTCGACCGTTTGTCGTAAAAATTTATGCCGAATATGAGACCGAATTAAGGCAAGCAGAAAACTACCTTGAGGAAATCATTGATTTTGAAAAGGCTTGATTTATTAGATCAACTCACGAGTTCTGTTCTTAATTACTCCTAAAGTTCACTCATAGGTTATTTTCTCCAGTCGGTCTTTCTCTCAGTTTTTATTACTGCTCTAACTATAGAGCAGCGGACTATTTGATCGGATATATACTCACCGGTCAAAATGATTTCAACCCTATTATTTTCTTTTACTCATTGTGATCTCTCATGATCTTTAATGTTTTCGTACTCACTTTCATCTAAATAGACTCGGATAATGGTGGCTGTATCGACCTTCAAACTAAAACTAGGCAAGATGATGAGGGGACTAGACTTTAAGCGTAAAAAGAGCTCTAAAAACTGTTGATCATCATTTTTCAAATCTTCCAATAAAGAAATGCTATCCATAGGCACTTCGAACTTTTTTATTTGGTAATCTGGTATTGCATAAAACCGAATGAACTCGATCAACTTAAAGGAGAGATCACCAGAAGTTATTTGTGAGTCATTATTCGGTCCTTAGAACAGGAGTAGAAAGCGATAATCGAAATCATAAGAATAACTATGGTCAGATTGTCGGTGGGCTTTTTCATGACTGAGTATTTTCTGGACTAGTATTTTAGAGACAGTTGTTGGAGGTGGAGAGTGATTAAGACTGATTTCATAATTTTCCCAAAAAAAAACCCCAACTGAAGATCAGCCAGGGCACGATTTGGATGTATTACAACCTCCTTACGAGGTTACTTGAAAGACGCGATTTTCAATTTTATGTTACCTGACGCTTTATTATTTCTCGATTTTGTTAAAATTATTGGGTTCATTACAAAGTCTATTATTCCAATAGCACAAATATTCTAAGCCAAATTGAGGATGTAGTAAGAGCCGGGGACAGTTAAAAAACGATAATAAAAAGTTCAACCCATGCTTTATCGGGCAGCCTTGTAAAATTTTTACTTTAGATAATTCGTTTTTTTGACTGTAAGATGCCACCTAGAATGAACATGACGCTACTAACGATAAGACTTTTGTAGACTGAGGCCATATTTCCCCACACCTCAAAATCTACCTTTCTAATGTCATCTGTAGAAAGAATCGCATAACCATAAGGATGGTATGATGCATACTTCCAGCCTTGAACCAGAATCATAAATGAGATCAATCCAGCGATACCAATACCTAAAGGTAAAATTAAGTTTTTCGATTGTTGGCTAATGAAGAATTGGATGGAAGCCATACCTAGCGTAGCTAAAAAGATTTTGATCATTAACGCATATTGAAAACTGTAACTGATGGGCTCTTCGAAACCTAAACCTGGTTGAACTACCCTCATTGATATCCCGACTAACAGGGTGAAAGTACCGAAAAGTAAAAGACTCAAAAGAATCATAGCGATGAAGACCTTCATTTTGGATAAGTACAAGGCCAAGCGAGATAACGGCTGGGCATAAGTCAATTTCCATGTATTAGAGCTGTATTCAATGTTGTTCACCAACAACGCGACCATCATCACAAAGAATGGGAAAAGGAAATTAGCTGGGGCTGTACTAAGGTTAAGAAGGGTCGACCATGCACCTGTTCCTACTTTAATTAACTGAGGGCCCTTTTGCCAAAGAATAATAAAGTTGATGAGGGGTATAAAAGCTGGAGCCAAAATCAAAAGCCAAAGTGTGAATGTCTTTTTGTATTTGTAAACCTCGGCTGAAATGCCTCTTTTTAATTGTATCGCTATGTTCATTGGTCTAATTTTTTAGTAAGGTTTAGGAAAACGGCTTCGAGTGTTTCATCCGTAGACTTGAGCTGATAGATATCAATATTTGCGCTTACAAGTGCGCTGTTGATTTTTGCAATATCTGATTTGTCAGTTATTGGGAGCGTTAAAGATTTGTTGTGTTGTTCAGCAATTGTGTAGTTAAGGCCCTTTATGATTTCGGTCGCTTTTTTAACATCGTTGAGTTCGATTTTCAAAAGCTTGGAGTTGCCACTGTTTATGCCTTCAAGTTTACCTTCGTACATGATCTTACCATTATCGATAATGGCTAAATCGGTCGCCATTTTTTCTATTTCTGGAAGAATGTGACTCGAAAGAAAAATAGTTTTGCCATGCTCTTTATTGAGTCTAATGATCAGTTCTCGCATTTCTATTATGCCACTTGGGTCAAGGCCATTGGTCGGCTCGTCCAGAATAAGTAAATCGGGATCATTGAGTAGGGCAGAAGCAAGGCCTAGTCGTTGGCACATTCCCAATGAGTAGTTCTTCGCTTTTTTATCAGCATTATCGAGCAAACGGACGATCTTGAGTACCTCATCTACCCTTGATTTTGAAGCGCCAATCATTCTTCTTATGACTTCAAGGTTTTGCCGCCCCGTAAGGTGTTTGTAGATGGAAGGGTTTTCAATTAGAGCGCCCATTCTCCCTAAGAGTTCAACTTTATTACTTCGCAACTCTTTGCCAAACAATCTCACTTGTCCTGGTTGAGAATGAAATAAGTCTAATAAGATTCTTATAGTGGTAGTTTTTCCAGCACCATTAGGCCCTAAAAAACCGTAGATACTTCCTTCAGGTACATTCAGATTGACTTTATCTAAGGCCTTGAAAGTATTGAAGTAAAAATCTAATTCAGTGGTTTGGATAATCAGTTTCGACATGCTTTACTATTTGTCATTAGACGATCGGATACCTCGTTTAGGTATCCGAATTATAGATTAATCGACCAACTATCGAATTTCATCTACGAAAATGACATGGCGGTTCTCAGCCAAGTAAGCTTTCTTTTCTGTGAGGTATATTGCTTTTTTTCAAAGGGTTATGACTTCCCCATTTCTTAATAACCCACCCTGACTAAGAACTTTTCAATTTTGAATCGTCTCTAGTTTAACATGCAAGAAAATACTGAGCTGGCTCGATAGAAATATCGCGACCCTTGTGGTGGTGGTGCTTCATGTCATGGCGTGGGCACTTTATCTGTCCTTTTATCAACTTGGCTTTTTGGGCAATCGGTTCAGCCAACAATTCAGGCTTTGGTATTTGCTCGCTGTGGCAATCATGGATGGTCTCATTTTTTATTACTTCTATTTTAGCGGCATCCCACAACTTTTGATGCACAAGAAATCAGGGTTGTTTGTGGTAGTAATCGTACTGATCTCAGCTGTTTACCCTATGCTTAGTTATTGGGTAAGCGCCTTGCTCACCTTCTTTTACCCAAATGAGATCACACCAATTGCCAGCGTAAGTAAGGATCGTTTTTGGCATTAGAACATTGTCATGTCTTTTTGTAATTGCCATGGCTGGTATTGGCAAGTTTACATTCAATTGGTTTAAGAATTTACGGATTAAAAGCGCACTTGAAAAGCAGAACATAACGAGTGAGCTGGCCTTTCTCAAGTCCCAAATCAACCCCCATTTTCTGTTTAATACACTCAATAATATTCATACACTGGCATACAAAAAGGAGGAGGGCGTAGCTGAGGCCATTATGAAGCTTTCGGAATTAATGCGTTATATGATCTATGATTCCAATGAGGATCTTATGCCGATGAATCTAGAAACTGAATACCTCAAGAGCTTTATTGATTTGCAAGAACTTAGGTTTAAAACCAAAGGGATAGTCGATTTTCAAATCTCCGGTAATATTGATGCTGTGCTATTAGCTCCTTTAATTCTACTTGCCTTTGTCGAGAATGCTTTCAAACATAGCGATCGAGTCGATCGTCAAGGAGCAATAGTAGTCAAGCTTTCTTTGGGTAATCAAATTGAATTCTCAGTGACCAATGCATGTTCAGCAAGTCGATCCGCAGAACAACGAGATGGTGTTGGTGGCATCGGCCTAGAGAACATTAAGAGAAGACTGGAGCTTATTTATCGGAATCAATTTGAGTTAAATATTGATCAAGTTAAACATGAGTTTAGTGTTAATCTTATCATTGAGAAGCTATGAAACAGTTAAACTGCATGATTGTGGATGATGAGCCATTGGCGGTTGAAATTATAGAAGAGTACATTAAAAAAGTCCCTTGGCACAATTGTGTGAGTACGAACGATCGCGCTTTAGGGGCATTAGACTCCCTAGATCATAATTCTATTGACCTGATATTTCTAGATATTCACATGCCTGATTTGTCTGGAATTAAGCTGGCAAAACTATTGAACAATAATACGATATTATTTTCACGACAGCCTATCATCAATATGCTGTTCAAGGATTTGAGTTGGCGGCAAAAGACTATTTGCTGAAGCCTATTTCTTTTGAAAGGTTCATGAAAGCCTTGAATCGCATTGAACCGCATTGAACCTGCAAAGGAAAAAACGGATTCACCTCGAAGCGATTTTATGTTTGTGAAGGCTGACTACAAAATGAAGAAGGTCAGGTTTTCAGACATTCAGTATGTAGAAGGAATGAAAGACTATTTTCGGATTGTCACTAAGTCCGAAAAAATCATGACGCTGATAAGTTTTCGGGCGTTATTAGCACTTTTACCCCCCAATGAATTTGTCCGAATCCATAAATCATTTGTAGTTTCGCTCAATGCCATCGAGTCACTTGAAAAAAGCAAAGTCAACATAAAGCTCTCCCAGCGGCCTATTGGAGAACTATATCGTGAGTCGTTTTTGGACTCTATAAAGAGGACTTGAGCTTAAGCTAGATGGGTTTAGACCTGTTTGTAAAAAAAGCCTTGTGAAAGCCAACCTTTTAACGCCTTGCCTTGTTAATCAATCATGGAAAAAACAACTGCGACCAAACCTGCAAAAGAAAAAATGACTGATGCAGACAAGTTGAAAAAAGCATATGTGGACTATGTGCTTGAGCATGGAAGCAAGCCCGCTTCAGTTTTCAAGTTTGTGAAAGAAGCAAAAATTAAGGAAGAGGTTTTTTATGACCAATTCAATTCTTTTGAGGCCATAGAAAAAGACATTTGGGCTGGATGGATGAGGGATACAATTACTGCTATTCAAGCAGATGAGGTGTATGAGTCTTATTCAGCACGAGAAAAATTACTCGCTTTCTATTTTACTTTTATAGAAGCCCTAAAAGCCAATAGAAGTTTCATTTTTCAGACAGCGAAAAAGCAGAGTAAACCTGGGTCGACTCCAGGTTATTTAAAATCACTTCGAAAGGTGTTTAAAGGTTTTGTTAATGAAATTTTGTTAGAAGCTAGAGAGACGGAAGAGATTCAAAACCGACCTTATATCAGCGATAAGTATGATCAAGGGATTTGGATTCAATTCTTATTTGTGATGAACTTTTGGATGAAAGACAGTTCCAAAAGCTTTGAGAAGACAGATGCGGCCATTGAAAAGGCGGTGAACTTATCATTCGATTTAATGGGGAGAGGCCCTTTAGACGCAATGGTAGACTTCGCCAAGTTTGTTTTTCAAAATAGATAAGTCCAATTTTTAATTATTCCATGAAAGAACAATCGAAGATACCCACAGGTAAAGTGCAGAGAGCAGCCAAGTTTGTAACAACTGGCGCAAGAGTAGGAGGAAATTACGTAAAGCATTACGCTAGAAAAGTGGTGAACCCTTCGCTTACCAAAGACCAACTGCATGCCGATAATGCAAGAGATATTTACAATTCTTTGAGCGAATTGAAAGGGAGTGCTCTCAAGGTAGCTCAAATGATGAGCATGGATAAAAACATGCTACCGACCGCTTATCAGGATAAGTTTTCGATGGCACAATATAGTGCGCCCCCGCTGTCATTTCCATTGGTGACCAAAACCTTCCAGCAGTATTTTAAAAAGAACCCTAGTGATATCTTTGATTCTTTCACAAAAAACGCAGTGAATGCAGCTTCAATTGGTCAGGTTCACAAGGCCACTATTGGAGAAAAAGTTTTTGCAGTAAAGATTCAATACCCAGGTGTAGCTTCTAGTGTAAGTTCAGACCTTAAACTGGTCAGGCCTTTTGCCGTAAGACTAATGAGTTTGAGTGAAAAAGATTTGGACCACTACATGGAAGAAGTGGAGACTAAGTTGATTGAAGAAACTGACTATTTATTAGAAGTAAAGAGGTCGATTGAGATCTCTGAGGCTTGTGGTCATATCGACAATATACGCTTCCCAAAATATTACCCTGAGTTTTCAGCAGAGCGAGTCATCACGATGGATTGGCTAGATGGTAAAATACTGAAAGAATTCATCAAAGGGAATCCAACCCAAGAAGAAAGAAATAAAGTAGGACAGTCGCTTTGGGATTTCTACGATTATCAAATTCATACGCTAAGACAAGTGCATGCTGACCCGCATCCGGGTAACTTTATTGTCAGCGATGACGCTGTACTGGGAGTCATTGATTTTGGTTGCGTAAAAGTGATACCCGATGAATTCTATGATCCTTATTTTAGTTTGATTCGAAAGGATATAATCCAGAAGGGTGAAGAACTTGAAGATGTTTTTACTCAACTTCAGTTCATTTATCCAAATGATAAGCCAGAGGATAAAGCTTATTTTTCGACAGTTATAAAAGACATGATGGGTCTATTGGGTAAACCTTTCCATCAAGATGAGTTTGACTTTGGAGATGATGACTACTTCTTTCAGATATTTAAAATGGGAGAGATAATTTCAGAATCTAAAAAGTTCAGAGAAAGTGAAAAAGCAAGAGGGTCAAGGGATGGTCTGTATATCAACCGTACCTATTTTGGCCTATATAGTATTTTGAATGAGCTAAAAGCAAAAGTCATCACGACTAAGCCTGAGTGGGCAATGGCGGTATAAAGGAAATGAGTATGAAAAACAGGAAGGGCTTTTTAAAGCCCTTCCTGTTTTTAACGACTTTATTTTCATGCTACTTGGATTCATTAGCCTAATGAATGACAAGCTGAAATCTTCAGGTCTACTATGATTTTGATAAGATCACCATCATGCTTGTACACCTCAAATCTAATGAGACCTGTCTCCACGATGGCAGCCGTGTCCTCTAAGATTCCTCAACTATCCATTACTAATGGAATATTGATTTTTGATGTAGTATCAGTACAGTCAATCCTGAGGGCTTGATTTCTATACGAATGGCAGTGGGTGAGGAAAAGCAAAAATAAGATCAAAAAAATTAGAGATTTATACTATTCGCAGTATAAATATATTCAATCGGGCGAGATGCAAGAGGAGTAAAAAATTAAATATTCTGCTCGCTGACAGATTAGTTGGGGGTATTGTTAGTGAAAGAAGTCATCATTAATTTCGATCCAATAACCGTTGGGATCTTGTAGATAAATTTGACGAATACCATCCTGTCGAATAGTGATTTCATCCTTTTTCCCTGGCCAATCTTCGAAATAAATCGCTAATCGCGTAAGGTTTTCAATAAATGGACTGAGTGTTTCCACAGCGAAAGACATATGGACCGATTTGCTGAGTTTGATAACAGAAAGGTCAGCTTCTAACAAATGGATTTGCTGTCCCGTATCATTCTGAACCCAGGCGATATTTGGATTCCCAGTCGGGTCATCAATAAGTTTAAACCCTAGGGCTTGACTGTAAAAGTCAATACTCTTTTCCAAATCACTGACTACAAGAGCCATATGATTGAATTTGACATTCTGGGCTTGAATTGTCGTTGCGTTGAGCGCAAACAATAGTAGAAAGATATATAATCTAAACATTTTCATTTTCGTTTGATTGGCCTTGCTGTTCCTCATCAGTTAAATGTCTGAAAGTTTCTTGCCTAAATAATTTATGGTTTCTCACGAAAGTAACCACTAGCCATGCTGCAATAGCGAGCTGGATTGAGAAGTACAACCACCTACTCATTTCCAATCCAAGGAAACTATATACTTCCTGAGGGGCGAAGAGTACTGTCAACGTATTGATCGCGTAAATAACTCCTCCGACAAGAAAAAGCCATCTCCATTGGATTCCGAATTTTTGTGACTTGGTAAGGTTGTTACCCATAATTTATAGTCATTTCTTGGTAAGAGGAAAGATTATGTCTTTGGCTACAACTATGTCTATCTCTTGTGCTTTTATATTGTAAAGATAAGCTTTGCCAGCATTTGTAATACTCAAGCTCACTCATTTTTTGTCATAAAGCTCAAAGCTTGGCCTATTATAAAGGTTGGTAGTTTGCACTAGTGAAGAAAAGCCAGTTTTTGATTTTCGCCTTTGCGGATACCTTCAAATTGGTCATAATAAATTCCATAGTCAATAATCGCACGAGATTACATTTTTGATGGTGTGTGAGTAAATTTCTTCATTGTAGCATGGACTTGGAAGGCATTTACTCGACTTTTCACCAGTCACTGAATTGAGGAAGTCATCTAAATTGGCTTCGTTTTTAATCGTTTTGTTTTTGGCTTTTGCCATTGGCTGAAGTTAAAATAGGTAGGGGTAAAAAATAATCAGACCAATAATAGCAGATGTTAATGAAGCTAACAGTGCTGCTGCAGCTCCAATATCCTTGGCCAAACCTGCCTTAGGGTTGATTTGGGGAGAAATCAGGTCAACTAATCTTTCAATACCCGTGTTGATTATTTCAGTGACCATCACAAAACCAATAGAAAATACTAACCAAAGCCATTCGTTCTTGGTTACATCAAAATAGAACCCTAGAAAAATAACTGCTATTGCTGCAAACAAATGTATTCTAAAGTTGTGTTCAACAATGAGCAACTGCTTCAATCCATTTGTAGCAAAACGAAAACTGTTTATTCTTTCTTTAAAGGAAAATGGTTTTGCCATAATTCAATGTAATCAGTTTTATAGCAGATTGAAAAGTAGGTTGGTAAAATATCGAGCGTTAATTTTAAACACTATGAAAAAATCACTAAGAATCCTGATCCTCCCATTATTTCTTTTAACCTCTCTTGGCTGTGATAGTGATTTGGACAAAGCAGGACGATTTTTCTTAATGGCCAATGAAGAATTACTAACGCAAAATTACAAAGAAGCTATTCGTTTATATACAGAAGCCATAGCGAAGAATCCACAGTACAAGGAGGCCTATAATAATAGGGGTGTGGCGTATTATAAAACACTGCGCTATGCTGAGGCTGTCAACGACTATACTTTTGCCATTCTGCAAGTTGATCCTGATTATACTGATGCCTATAAAAATCGTTTCGAAGCAAGTTTAGCCTCTGGCAATTATAGGCGAGCCCTAGATGATGCCGTTTTCTTGAGGAAAAACTATCCAGATAGCGCTTACACTTATTTTTATGAAGGACTTGCACTGACGGAATTGAAACGTTTTGATGAAGCCATAAGCCAATTTCAAAAGTCTTATGAATTAGACACTGACAATGTCGAGGCCGTGGTGAATCAAGCCAATGCTTATTACATGTCTGACAGGTATCCTCAAGCCAAGGAATTATTGCAAATAGCCATTGGGATGGACGCCTTAGAGCCGAACATTTACAATACACTTTCATTAATTGCTACACAAGAACGTGACTTTGAGAAAGCACTTCAGTTTGCCAATGAAGCGGTATCGTTAGATCGCCTGAACGCATACTTCAATAATAATAGAGGCTTTATACATCTTAATTTGGGCAACTTAGAAAAAGCGGAGGCTGATATTAATTTAGGGATCAAAGCGGACCCTCGCAACCCTTGGGCTTATAGAAACAAGGCCATATTTTATTTTAAGAGTGGGAGTTATGAATCGGCACTACGGAACATTCAACAGGCGGCCTTATACGATGACTCTATCCCTCTACTGAATTTTTATTGGGCTTCTATATTACTTAAGCTAGACAGGGACGCAGAGGCTTGCGAAAAACTTGTGGCGACCAATACCCCAGAGTCCATATTGCTAAGAAACCAAGCTTGTAAGTAGTTTTGATTTTGTTCAATCATCTAAAATTATCCAAATCTCTGCGCATTGGCTGATATTGAGCGCAATCAAAAAATATTTCAAGCTTGCTGTTAACAATCGTTAATAGGGTTTCGTCTAACCATTGATTATGGATGTTACACAGTTCAAAACTGAAGTTCTACCCTTGAAGAACAAACTTTACCGCTTTGCTTTTAACATTGTAAAAGATGAAGAATTAGCAAAAGATGTGGTACAAGAATGTATGATCAAGGTTTGGGAAAAAAGAGATGAGGTCAAACTGATTCATAATCTGGAGGCCTGGTGTATGCAGGTCACCCGGAATAAAGCATTAGATAAACTTAGGTCAAAACACATTAAACGAACAGATCTTTTTGAAGTAGAACTGGACACGCGTAAAGAGAAAGATACCCCAGAGGTACTAGCAGAGCGTAATGAGATTATGGTTAGAATTCAAGACTTAATTGACAACCTACCCAATCGACAACGTGAAGTAATGCAACTGAGAGATATTGAAGGCTACAGCTACAAAGAAATTGCTGAAATGCTGGTGATAGATATCAATCTCGTCAAGACAAACCTGTTTAGAGCAAGAAGGAAGTTGAAAGAAAGCCTAATTAAAGAAAATGCATATGGACTCTAGAATGGAAGAATTGTTAGAGAAATACTGGGCCGCAGAGTCGAGTAGAGCAGAAGAGCAAGAGTTGAAAAAACGAGTGATCAATAATGATGAGTTGCCAGTAGAGTTAAAGGGCCTCTTCACTCACTTTGATGAAGAAAAGGAAGTAGAACTGGGAGAAGATTTCGATCAAATGATTTTGTCAACAATCGAAACTAAAAAGGACACGAAAGTAATAAGCTTAAGTGCTTATTTTAAGCAGTATGCCAGCATAGCTGCAGCAGTTTTAGTTTTGTTAGTAAGTTCTTATTTCTTTATACAAGAACAAAAGGCATACGAACAAGCGGATACTTTCGAATCGCCAGAATTAGCATTACAGGAATTTAAAAAACAAATGCTGATGGTTTCGAATTACATGAACAAAGGGTCTGATAGGCTAGAAGACCTGAGTAATTTGAGCAAAGCTAGTACTGGTTTAGAAGAAATTTCATTGATGGGTCAAGCTTCGCGAAGCTTACAGCCAATTAGTAAAATGAATATATTAAGACAAGAATTTTAACAAAAAAACAAAATATAAGCATATGAAAAAGTTAGCAATTATAATGATGTTGAGTATCATAGCTTTCGCAGTGAAAGCTCAAGATGATGCGATTTCGAGATACTTTTCTAAATATGAGAAGGATACAGAAAATTTTGGCGCAGTATCAATTAGCGGTAAAATGTTCCAAATGATCAACGCTATTCAGGTGGAAGATGAAGAAGACAAAGCATTAGTCGAATCTTTGGGTAAAATCAAAGGAGTGAGAGTGCTTTTTGCAGAAAAAGAAGTAGATGGAAAGGCAATGTTTAATGAGGCCCTAGGTTTAATCAAAGGCAAGGACTTTGAAGAGTTAATGTCGGTAAGAGATGAAGACAAAGACATTAAGTTCTACATCAAAGAAAAAAGTAATAAGATTGACGAAATGTTCATGGTCATGGGTGGCGGAAAAGAGTTCACCTTGGTAAGCATCGTAGGTGATGGTATCGATATCAATCAGCTTTACAAGCTATCAAAAAGTTTGGGTATGGATGAATTTAAACACTTAGGGGGCAAATAACCCCCTTAACCTTTTCTTAGGTTAAAAACTCAATACCTTTTTATATTTGAACCTTATGCGTAAATCTATTCTACTTTTAGCCCTTGTGGCGACTACAACTTTAGCTTTTGGTCAAAGTAAGAGTGTGGAAAATTTTAGGCAAGACAATGAACCTAGCTTGACGCTATTTTTTTATAAGAGTACCCTAAAGATGTTTGCCAACTTACAACTTTCATTAGGCGATAATGTCGGGCAAGATTTATCAGATATGACTTCGTTAATTCAGAACATTGAAAAGGTAAAATTTTTCATGTTTGATCAAGAAGATTTTGACCCTGAGAGTAAATTATTTGGCGATTTAGAAGCTTCAATATTATCAGAAGGGTATGAATCAATGATGAATGCTAGAATGAAAGAATCAAAGGTGAACTTTATGATGAAAGGCAGCAGCGAAAAGCCTGAAGGCTTTGTGATGTTAATTCGATCTGAGACTGGGGTGAATGTAGTGGATGTACAGGGCTACCCAGATTTATCTCAAATCATGAAGTTTACAGAGTTCATGAATAGCAATACTGGCGATTTAAAGTCATTGAAGGACGCATTTAGGTAAAGAAACACTGGTTTTGGATGGACCAGCTGCCTATATCAACTCAAAACACAAAACGATTTGGAAACTGTATTATCAATTAAAGGGCTCTCCAAGCAATATGGAAGGGTCAAAGCCCTTGATGGCCTTAATCTAGAGGTTAAAAAAGGTGACGTGTTCGGTATTCTAGGGCCTAATGGAAGTGGTAAAACCACAACGTTAGGCATTATTCTCAGCGTCATCAATCAAACTGATGGCGAGTTTGAATGGTTCGGTAGAAAAGCCGACAGGAATACGAGGAAAACAATCGGTGCTATTTTAGAGCACCCCATTTTTTATCCCTACCTGACTGGCGCTCAAAATCTTAAAATCGTTTGCGATATTAAGGAGGTACCCTATTCAAGGGTTGATGAGGTAATAGCGCAAGTGGGTTTAGAAGAAAGAACCAATTCCAAGTTTAAAACCTACTCATTAGGCATGAAGCAGAGACTGTCAATAGCCTCTGCTTTGCTTTGTGATCCAACGGTAATGATACTGGATGAACCTACTAATGGTCTTGATCCACAGGGAATCGCTGAAATCAGAGAGCTGATTATAGAGATCGCCAATAGCGGAAAAACAATCATCATAGCAAGTCATCTACTTGACGAAGTTCAAAAAGTATGCTCTCATTTCTGTGTCCTACAAAGAGGTAAACTCATTTATAATGGCTTGGTTGAAGATGTTGGAAAGGGGGCGGTAAGTCTTGAGATCAAAGCTGATCATGAAAACCTCGAAGAAGTTTTAAAAGCATCTAAGATGGGTACGGACGTAAAAAGGGAAAGAGATAAGTTTATTATGACTATGCAAGAGGGTTTTACCTCTACCGATGTCAATGCTTATCTTTTCCAAAATGGAATCACAGCAAAACACTTGTTTGTACAAGTGAAGAGCTTAGAGAAACAGTTCCTTGAAATACTTGCTGAATCTAAAAATGGAGGCGCCCAATGATTAGACTTTTAAAAATAGAGCTCAAAAAAGTAATGCCTAGCACTGCTTTTAAGGTATTGGCCATTATGTACATTATCGCCATGGTAATCGTGAGTGTGGGTGTCATGCCATTTTTTCAATACCTGCGAAATAAGTTTGCAGATTTCGATCTAGATGGTATTGATCCAACGATTATCCCATTCTATGAATTTCCTGATATTTGGCAGAATCTCACCAGTGTAATGATCTGGTTCAAAATGCTTTTGGGTTTCAGTTTGATTTTTTCAATCACGAACGAATATTCCTACCGAACAATTCGTCAGAACGTAATAGACGGACTCACAAAGCACGAATTCATTTGGTCGAAGATTATTATGGCGGGCTTTTTAAGTGCTATTTCTACTGTGGCTCTGTTCGTTTTGGGATTGATCACTGGCTTAATTTATTCATCTGATATTACTTTCGTTTCTATTTTTAGTGACGTCTATTTCTTGATCGCTTTCTTTTTCCAACTATTAGCATTCTTACTGTTTACGCTGTTTGTGGGTACACTTATCCGTAAGTCGATCATTGCGATGGGCGTTTTGATTTTCTGGGTACTGGCTGTAGAAAACGGCTTTTATGTTTGGAGTAAAGTCAAAGATTTGGATTGGGTAGAATATTTGTTGCCTGTAAAATCGATTAATGCTTTGATTCACAATCCATTCCCAAAATATGCTTTTCAAGAAATTCAAGACTACGTTGCTTTGCCTGAAATGGGTTTAGTGATTCTGTGGGCAGGCTTATTCTATTGGGCCACTACCAAACTAGTGGTAGGTAGAGATTTATAAATAAAGACACATTCTAATTATGATTTGCAAGAGTTGACTTCCTCTCAATTCTTGCGAATTACTTTTGTTTAAGGGCCTCTAAAAATACAAATCTATTCAAATTGACTGCATTGGTATAAATTCCATGTACCTTTGTTCTCGCATTCAGAAATGACTTCTAATTATATAGCCAGTTGTTTCATCTGCTATTAATTATTTCATTATAAGACAATCAGGTGTTAACGCTCCAAATTTAGTAGAGCGCATGTCCTCCTATTTTCACAAACAAATCATATGTCATTTCAGTCATTAGGACTTTCAACTTCATTGCTACATGCAGTGAACAAAAAAGGGTATACAGTTCCTTCACCCATTCAAGAAAAGGCTATTCCACCGATCTTAGCCAGAAGAGATGTCTTGGCATCTGCTCAAACAGGTACAGGTAAGACAGCAGGTTTTACATTACCAATGTTGCAAATTCTCAGCGAAGGCCAACAAAAACAGCGAAGACCCATCAGGGCTTTAGTGCTTACGCCTACGCGTGAATTAGCGGCCCAAGTGCACGAGAATGTAAGAGAGTACAGTGAGTTTACTAATTTACAATCTACGGTAATTTTCGGTGGTGTAAATCAAAATCCACAAGTAAGAGCCATCAGAAATGGTATTGATATTTTAGTAGCGACACCAGGAAGGTTACTTGACTTGTACAATCAAAAAATGTTAAGGTTAGATTGTGTTGAGATACTGGTATTGGATGAAGCCGATAGAATGTTAGACATGGGTTTTCTTAGGGATATTAAGAAGATCATAAGCTACATGCCTGTCAAGCGACAGAATTTATTGTTCTCTGCAACTTTTTCAGATGATATCAGAAGGCTGGCCAGTGAGTTTTTGAACAACCCAGTAATGGTTGAGGCAACGCCAAAGAATACTGCCGCTGCTATGGTTGAGCATAAGGCTTACTTTGTGGATAAAGTTAAAAAGCAGTCTTTCATTTCAAAGTTGATCTCAGAGGGTGATTGGTCTCAAGTGCTTGTTTTTACAAGGACTAAGCATGCGGCCAACAAGCTAACAGAGAAATTAAACAAGAGCGGAATTACTTCGCTTGCAATACATGGTAATAAAAGCCAAGGCGCTAGGACTTCAGCCTTAGCTGGGTTTAAAAATGGTACAACTCGTGTCTTAGTCGCTACTGATATTGCTGCCAGGGGATTAGATATACCCTTATTGCCACACGTTGTGAATTATGAGTTGCCTAATATCCCAGAGGACTATGTACACCGAATTGGACGTACTGGTAGGGCTGGAGCGAGCGGTGATGCGATCTCTCTCGTGAGTCACGATGAGGTAATGTACCTTAAAGATATTGAGAAGCTCCTCAAGCAAAAGATTCCAAGTGAGGATGTATTAGGTTTTGATCACAGCATTAAAATGGAACCTGCTGCCAAAAAGAAGCCCCAAGCTGGAAGACAGAACTCGGCTAAGGCAGCACCACGAACGGGTAAGCCTAGTTTTGGAAAGGGTGGAAATCGAAATAGGAACTCTAGATAAGAGTTTCCCTTTACGGCTGTTATACTTGTAAAGGTATGGTTCACTTAGTTTTGAATGTATTTACATTCAAAACTAAGTTGAAACAACAAGATGTTTAGATTTTCTTAACCTTAACAGCATTCATACCTTTCATTCCTCGTTCTAACTCAAAGCTCACTTTGTCACCTTCGCGAACATCGTCTAAAAGTCCATTGATGTGTACGAAGAATTTCTCCTGTGTCTCAAGTTCTTTAATGAACCCATAACCCTTAGAGTCATTGAAGAATTCGATACGTCCTTTACGCACAGTCTCAACAACATCTTCTCTCTTAGGCACACCAATCTCAATTGACTTCGCATCAATTTTCTTCTTTTTGATTGTTGGATCTGGAGGAGTGTCCGTGATATTTCCTTCTTCGTCAACATAAGCAATCATGCTATCGAAGTCACTAGAAGGAGTTGATTTGCGCTCTTCTTTCTTCTCAAGTTTATCCTTGCGTTTTTTTAAACGTTTCTTCTCTTTTTCTTTCTTGTTAAAGGTTTCTTGCGATTTAGCCATTAAGTATTTTATTATTAAAAATGATGTCAAAATTGATCTACACAATCAATGTCGGAGTAAAGAAATACTCAATTAGTAAGTAGCTTGTTCAAGCAAATTCCGATGAGAATCAGTGAACTGCTTGATCGGGGAATTACTCGAAGGGTATTTACATCATTACGGTCCTGCAATTTACAATAATAAATCGAAAAGATTTTATGAATGATAGAAATGCCTTAATAAGAAATTGATCAACAATCAATGCTGCGTTAATAGGTGTTAGTGATACTGCAATCTACGCATATAATGAGATGATAATTCCTTCATTTTCATCTCATAGCTTCTTGAGGTCACCTTGAGAAACTTTCGCCATGGTACCGGAGATTTAATTGTTCCTATCATCTTTCAAATACCAAAGAATGCCATTCATAATGGTATAAGCCATCGTAATGAATAAAACTATGGTCACCCTGGTAATGCTGAGGGTTTGCGTGAGCCATAGTGGCGTCTTTGCATGCCTGAGCCTTCACTTGTTCAGGCGTGCTATAAATGTCCACTATGGGCAGAATGTTGTTGTAAGTGGCTAATGCACTATCCAATGGGAAGGGTCGTGGTGCAATCCATCCCTTAGCTTATGCAGAAAGGTTTTTCGAGTGCCTCTGCCTTTCCGATTCACTAGGCTGGCAATGCGG